>DASQBO010000071.1:0-7417 GCA_035635175.1 Casimicrobiaceae bacterium
GGCGGCGGCGATGCCCAGAGTGCCCAGCACGTTGCGCGGCCGTACCCAGCGGTCGGCGACGTGGCCCCAGACGATGCGGCCGACGATGCCGCCCGCGTTCGCGACCGTCAGCGCGAGACCTGCGGCGACGAGCTCGTAGCCGAGCGTCTCCGTGAGATAGACGACGAGGAAGCTCACGAGACACACCTGCGTCGCGGCGTACACGAAGCCGGTCGCCGCGAGCTCGACCAGCGCCGTCGTGCGGAAGACGATCCGCAGCGGCGCGAGCACGCCCGCGAGCGACAGGCGCCGTCTGGGCTGCCGATCGGCGTCGAGGGTCGGGCGCGATCGCTCGGCGATGACGGCAATGCCGACGCCCAGGAGCGCGATCGCGAGGAACGCCTGGCGCCAGCCGAGCGCGACCGCGAGCGCCGGCAGCGCCGCACCCGCCAGCGCGGCGCCCGCCGGCACTCCGGTCTGCTTGATCGAGAACGTGAGCGCCATGCGCGAGGGCGGCGCCGCGCGCACGAGCACGTGCGACGACGCGGGCGTGATCGGCCCGTAGCCCAGCCCCAGGACGAGCGGCGCGACGGCGAGCAGCAGGCTCGGGAGCGACGGCGGCGCCGCCGCGAGCGCCATCGCGGCGAGCGCGATCGCGCAGAGCAGGACGCACGCCTGCGACACGCGAATCGCGCCGAATCGCGAAATGAAGCCGCCCGCCGCGAGGCTGCCGGCCATCGAGCCCACGTAGAGGATCCCGACGAAGACCCCGACGAGCGCGGGCGCGATTCCGACGTCGCCGGCGATCACCGGCGCGAGCACGGCGGTTGCGGTTGCCGCGAGCGAGGTGAAGATCTGCAGCGCGAGGGTCGCCGCGAGCGCCGCCGCCGCGGTGCGCCCCGTCGCTCGCGCGTCCGTGCCGCCCGCTCGCGGCATCGTCAAAGGCGCGGTCGCTCGCCGCCGCGACGGTCGGGGACGATGGTCTCCGCTTCGGTGACGATCGCATCGACCGCGATGTCGTGCGGGCCCGCCGGGACGCGCTCGACGATCTGGAGCTGGAATGCACCCGCGATCCGCGGCGCGGGCGACGGCAGGAGCGGCAGCAGGCGGTCGTAGTAGCCGCCGCCGTAGCCGAGCCGGCGTCCCGCGCGGTCGAACGTCACGCCGGGCACGAGCACCCAATCGATCGCGAGCGGCGCAATCTGCGCGCACTCGGGCCGCGGCTCGGGGATCCCTTGCGGCCCGGCGGCGACGTCGCGCGCCGGATCGACGATCGCGTGGAGCTCGAGCATCCGCCGCGCGGCGTTCACTCGCGGCATCGCGACGGTCTTCCCCGTCGCGAGCGCGGACTCGAGCAGCGGCCGCGTGTCCCATTCGTTGCGGAACGGCAGCGTGAGCAGCACGGTGCGCGCGCGGGCATACGACGGCAGCGCCGCGATGCGCGCCGCGATCGCCGCGGCCTTCGCGGCGCGGACCTCGGCGGCGAGCGAGTCGCGCGCGGCCAGGACCTGGCGGCGCAACGCGAATTTCGCTTCGCGCAGCGCAGGACCCTGCGGGTCGGCGTCGATCGGGAGGGGCTCGCTCGGCATCGGGCGATGGTAACGCACGGCCCGGCGCGCCACGCCGCGCCGGGCGCGCGGCCGGTGGTCCTATAATCTCGCCTTCCCGCGAGGTCCCCCATGAAGAACGTTCACCAGATCCACCGCGAGCGCCGGCGCGCCGTGCTGGCGCAGATGCGCGAGCAGGCCGGGGGTGGGCTCGCCCTCGTCCCTACCGCTCCCGAGGTGCCGCGCAACCGCGATTCGCTCTATCCGTACCGGTTCGACAGCTACTTCCACTACGTCACGGGGTTCCCGGAGCCCGACGCGGTCGTCGCCCTCGTCGCCGGCAGGGACGGCGCCGATTCCGACCGCCACATCCTCTTCTGCCGCGAGAAGAACGAGGAGCGCGAGATCTGGGACGGCTTTCGCTACGGCCCCGACGCCGCGCGCGAGATCTTCGGCTTCGACGAAGCGCGCCCGATCACGGAGCTCGACCGCGCGCTGCCGGACCTCGCGTCCGACCAGCCCGCGCTTTTCACGCCGCTCGGCCTCTTCGCGCCGTGGGACCGGAAGGTGACCGACGTGCTCAACGAGGTGCGCGCCCGCGCGCGGACCGGGGTCGCGGCGCCCGAGGAGATCGTCGACGTGCGCGCCGTGCTCGACGCGCTGCGCCTCGTCAAGGACGAGCACGAGCTCAGGCTCATGCGGCGTGCCGCGGAGATCTCGGTCGCCGCGCACCGGCGCGCGATGGACCGCGCGCGCGTCGGCTGGCACGAGTACCAGGTCGAGGCCGAGCTCGCGCACGAGTTCCTGCGCTCGGGCGCGCAGGCCGTCGCGTATCCGTCGATCGTCGCCGGCGGCCCGAACGCGTGCGTGCTGCACTACCGCGACAACAACCGGCAGGTGCAGGACGGCGAGCTGCTCCTGATCGACGCCGGCTGCGAATTCCAGGGCTACGCGTCGGACATCACCCGGACGTTTCCGGCGAACGGCAAGTTCTCCGGGCCGCAGAAGGACGTCTACGAGCTCGTGCTCGCCGCGCAGGAAGCCTGCCTCGCGGCGGTGCGTCCCGGCGCCGATTTCCACGATTATCACGGCGTCGCCGAGCGCGTGCTCGCCCAGGGCTACATCGACCTCGGACTCTGCCAGGGCTCGCTCGACGAGGTGCTCGAGAAGGGGACCTTCAAGCAGTTCTACATGCACCGCGCGGGACACTGGCTCGGCCTCGACGTGCACGACGCCGGAGCGTACAAGGTGAAAGGCGTCTCGCAGAAGCTCGTGCCCGGGATGGTGCTCACCGTCGAGCCCGGCACGTACATCCGGCCCGCGGACAACGTTCCCGATCGCTTCTGGGACATCGGCGTGCGGATCGAGGACGACGTGCTCGTGGGCGCCACCGGGATCGAGAACCTGACCGCCGCGGCGCCGAAAACGGTCGCCGACGTCGAGGCCGCCTGCCGGAGGTAGGCGGGCCGCGCGGTCGATGCTGCACGATCTCGCGATCGTCGGCGCGGGGCCCGTCGGGGCGACCCTCGCGCTTGCCGTCGCCCCTGCCGATCTCGACGTCGTCGTGCTCGACGCGCGCGCCGCCGGCGAGTCGTTGCGCGGCGATCGCTCGCTCGCGCTGTCGCACGGCGCGCGGCTGATTCTCGAGCGGCTCGGCGCGTGGAGCACGCTTGCGGCGGACCGCGGCGCGGTCACGCCGATCACCGCGATCGACATCTCGCAGGCCGGAGGCTTCGGGCTTGCACGCCTCGAAGCGGCCGACAGCGACCTGCCGGCCCTCGGCTACGTCGTCCGCTATCGCGCGCTGCAGGCGGCGCTCGACGCCGCGCTCGGGCGCGCCGGCGTCGAGGTCCGGCACGGCGTTGCCGTGAAATCGGTCGGAGGCACGCCTGCGTACGCGGCGGTCGACGTCGACGGCGGCGACACGGTCCTCTCGCGACTCGCGGCGGTCGCCGACGGCACCGGCGCCGCGGTCGCGGGTCTCGCGCGGCACCGGCACGACTATCGGCAGGTCGCTATCGTCGCGCAGGTCGCGTGCGCGTCGCCGCACGAGGGGCTCGCGTTCGAGCGCTTCACGCCCGACGGCCCGGTCGCGCTCCTGCCGGAGGGCGATCGCTACGGGCTCGTGTGGACGACGACGCCGAAGCGGGCGGAAGAACTGCTCGCGCTTCCCGAACGCGCCTTCCTCGAACGATTGTCTGCCCATCTCGCCGCGCGCGCGGTTCGTCCGGAGCGGGTCGAAGGGCGCCGCGCGTTTCCGCTCGTCCTCGAGTTTGCGCGGACGACGGTCGGCCCGCGCTCCGTCGTCCTCGGCAACGCGGCGCAGACGCTGCATCCGGTCGCGGGCCAGGGTTTCAACGTGGGACTGCGCGACGCGTTCGAGCTCGCGCGGGCGATCGTCGACGCGCCGCGCGAGTCGATCGGCGATCGGGCGATGCTCGAGCGCTACGCGCGCGGCCGGTGGTCCGACCGCTGGGCCGGCATCGCATTCACCCACGGTCTCGTCAACCTCTTCGGCAACGACCGCGCGCTCCTGCGCTGGCCGCGCGGGTTGGCGCTCACTTTGCTCGACGCCGTGCCGCCGGCTAAGCGAGCGTTCACGCGCGCGATGCTGTTCGGGCTTCGCTAGCGAACGCCCGTGCGTCGTCGCGGCCGTGCGCGATGCGTCGAAACGGCCGACTGTAAAGGAATCCGTCTCTTCGCGTGCAGTTTGCGTCGCGTCGCATGCGATGCCCGAGAAGAATGCTTCGCACGCGCGCGGGAACGGTTATAATTACCGTCCCTCCGCGGCACGCGTTCCGCTCCGACTCGATCTTCCGTGCCCGTGCGCATCGGACCTTACGCTCTAGCGAACTCTCTCGCCGTCGCGCCGATGGCGGGTGTCACCGATCGGCCGTTCCGGCTGCTGTGCAAGCGCTTCGGCGCGGGCTATGCGGTGTCGGAGATGGTCGGCTCGAACCCGCAGCTGCGCGGCACCGAGAAGTCGCGCCGCCGGACGGACCACGAGGGCGAGCCGGCGCCGGTCGCCGTGCAGATCGCGGGCGCCGATCCCGCGTGGATGGCGGCCGCCGCGCGCGAGAACGTCGCGCGGGGCGCCGAGATCATCGACATCAACATGGGCTGCCCCGCGAAGAAGGTCTGCAACGTCGCGGCCGGCTCGGCGCTGCTCGCGAACGAGTCGCTCGTCGCCGCGATTCTCGCGGCGGTCGTCCGCGCGGTCGACGTGCCGGTGACGCTCAAGATCCGCACCGGAAGCGACCCGGGCCGCCGCAACGCGGTGACGATCGCGCGCATCGCCGAGGAGGCGGGCATCCGGGCGCTCGCCGTGCACGGCCGCACGCGCGCCTGCGCGTTCACGGGACCCGTCGATTACGCGACGATCCGCGCGGTGAAGGCGGCGGTCGCCATCCCGGTCATCGCCAACGGGGACATCGACTCGCCGGAGCGCGCGCGCGACGTGCTGGCGGCGACCGGCGCGGACGCGCTGATGATCGGCCGCGCGGCGCAAGGGCGCCCGTGGATCTTCCGCGAGATCCTCCATTTCCTGGAGCACGGCACCGTGCTGCCGTCCCCGACGGTGGCGGAGGCGCACGCCGCGATCGTCGCGCACCTCGCCGACCACTACGCGTTCTACGGCGAGGCGGCCGGGGCGAGAATCGCGCGGAAGCATCTCGGCTGGTACACGAGGGACCTCGCCGGCGGCGACGCTTTCCGCCGCGAGATCAACGTCGTAGAGAAAGCGCAGGAGCAACTCTGCGCGGTCCACCGATTTTTCGATACACTAGCCCGGGACGGCGAGCGTCTTGCGTACCGCGCGGCGACCGCCGACGTGGTCGACGCGCGCGCTGCGTTCGCACGGGTGGGACAGGCATCGCTTCGGGGCGGGGAGGCCCTGGCCGCGTGAGAAAGACACTGCGCATCAACGGCGGCAACGAGCTCGGCCGCTCCGTCGAGAAGTCGCTCGACGAATACTTCCGCCGGCTCGACGGCGAGCCGCCGCACGGCATCTACGACATGGTCATCATGCACGTCGAGCGGGCGCTGATCTCGTCGGTCATGGAGCGCGCCGGGGGCAACCAGACCCAGGCCGCCGACATGCTCGGCATGAACCGCAACACGCTGCGCACCAAACTCTCGAAGTACGGAATACGATAGCTCGCGCCGCGAGCGTCGCCCCGCAGGACTCCAACGCCCCGGCCGCAGGGACCGCCGACCGAGAGCATGCCTGCACGAGTCACCCGCGCGCTCCTCTCCGTCTCCGACAAGACGGGCCTCGCCGCGTTCGCGAGCGGCCTCGCGCGGCTCGGCGTCACGCTGCTGTCGACCGGCGGCACCGCGAAGGCGCTCGCCGACGCCGGGCTCGACGTCGTCGAGATCGGCGACTACACCGGCTTTCCGGAGATGCTCGACGGCCGGGTCAAGACGCTGCATCCGAAGGTCCACGGCGGGATCCTCGCGCGGCGCGACGTGCCCGCGCACGCCGCGGCGCTCGAGAAGCACGCGATCCCGACGATCGACCTCGTCGTCGTCAATCTCTATCCCTTTCGGGAGACGGTCGCGCGGCCCGGCTGCACGCTCGAGGACGCGATCGAGAACATCGACATCGGCGGGCCGACCATGGTGCGCGCGGCGGCCAAGAATTACACCGGCGTCGCCATCGTCACCGATCCGGGCGACTACGCCTGCATCGTCGAGGAGCTGCGATCGAAAGCCGGCGCCTTGTCGCTCGCCACGCGCTTCGCGCTCGCGAAGAAAGCGTTCACGCACACGGCGGCATACGACGGCGCGATCTCCAACTGGCTCACCTCGCTCGACGCCGGAAATCGTCCCGGCGCCTTTCCGGACCGGCTCAACTTCCAGTTCGAGAAGGTGCAGGAGATGCGCTACGGCGAGAACCCGCACCAGGCGGCCGCGTTTTATCGCGATCCCACGCCGGTGGCCGGCAGCCTCGCGCGCTACGCGCAGCTCCAGGGCAAGGAGCTGTCTTACAACAACATCGCCGACGCGGATGCGGCCTGGGAGTGCGTGAAGACGTTCGCCGAGCCCGCGTGCGTCATCATCAAGCACGCCAACCCGTGCGGCGTGGCGCAGGCGGCGACGCCGCTCGACGCCTACCGCCTTGCCTTCGAAACGGACCCCACGTCGGCCTTCGGCGGTATCATCGCTTTCAACCGGGCCCTGGACGGCGCCACGGCCGAGGCCGTCGCGAAGCAGTTCGTGGAGGTGGTGATCGCACCCGCCGTCGCTGCGGAAGCGCGCGCAGTGTTCGCGTCGAAGACGAACGTCCGCGTGCTCGAAGTGCCGCTCGCGCACGAGGCGCAGACCTACGACTTCAAGCGCGTCGGCGGGGGGCTCCTGGTGCAGACGCCGGACGCCCGCAACGTGACGCCCGGCGAGCTGCGCGTGGTCACGAAGCGCGAGCCGACCGCCGCCGAGCTGGCGGACCTGATGTTCGCGTGGCGCGTCGCGAAGTACGTCAAGTCGAATGCGATCGTGTTCTGCGGCGACGGCCGCACGCTCGGTGTCGGCGCAGGACAGATGAGCCGGGTCGACAGCGCCCGCATCGCGTCGATCAAGGCGCAGAACGCGGGGCTCTCGCTCGCCGGCTCGGTGGTCGCCTCGGACGCGTTCTTCCCGTTCCGCGACGGCGTGGACGTGGTCGCGAGCGCGGGCGCAAAGGCGATCATCCAGCCGGGCGGCTCGGTGCGGGACGACGAGGTGATTTCCGCCGCTGACGAACTGGGCCTCGCCATGGTATTTACCGGCGTCCGCCACTTCCGCCACTGACCATGCCCTCTTCCCTCAGGCAGTTCCTCGCCGCGACGGCTCTGGCCGCCGGCTGCTTGGTCGCCGCGAACGCGCAGGCGGAGGAGGAAAGCTTCTGGCAGAGC
>DASQBO010000072.1:0-12115 GCA_035635175.1 Casimicrobiaceae bacterium
TCCCCTCGCTCGAGTCGCTGACCGACTACCAGCCCAAGATTCCCCTGCGGATCGTCTCGGCCGAGGGGGACCTTTTGGGCGAGTTCGGCGAGGAGCGCCGGTCGATCGTGACTGTCGCCGAAGTACCGGATTTGATGAAAAAGGCGATTCTGGCCGCCGAAGATGAGCGTTTCTATACGCACGGGGGGGTCGATTACCTGAGCGTGCTCCGGGCGGCGGCGTCCAATGTCACTAGCGGCACGCAGCAGGGCGCCGGGACGATCACGATGCAGGTGGCCCGGAACTTCTTCCTCACGCGGGAAAAGACCCTCACGCGGAAGCTCCGCGAGGTCCTCCTCGCCTGGAAGATCGAGGCCAACCTTTCCAAGGACGAAATCCTCCAGCTCTACGTCAACCAGATCTTCCTGGGCCAGCGCGCCTACGGCTTCGCGGCCGCGTCCCAGATCTATTTTGGGAAGCCGCTCAAGGACGTCACCCCTGCCGAGGCGGCGATGCTGGCCGGCCTGCCGAAGGCCCCTTCCGCGTACAACCCGGTGACCAACCCACGCCGTGCCAAGGCCCGCCAGCTCTACGTGCTGCGCCGGATGCACGAGCTCCGCTTCATCACCGACGATCAGTTTCAGGAAGCACAAAGCGCGCCACTTGCAGTCCGCGCCGGCCTCCGGGAGGTCGCGCCGCTGCACGCCGAGTACGTTGCCGAGATGGCGCGGCAGGTCGTGTTCGAGGCCTACGGCGAGGACGCCTACACCAAGGGGCTGACCGTCCACACGACGATCCAGAAAGCCGACCAGGAGGCGGCTTATGCCGCGCTGCGTCGCGGAGCGATCGACTACGACCGGCGCCACGGCTACCGCGGCCCCGAGGCGTACATCAGCCTGCCCGACGACGAAGCCGAACGCGAGGCCGCGCTCGAGAAGGCGTTCCAGGACGCGGCAGACAGCGACAGCCTCATCCCCGCCGTCGTGGTGGCGGTCACCCCGACCGAGGTCACGGCCGTCGTCGCCGACGGCGAGACCATCCAGGTCACGGGCGACGGACTGCGGTTCGCCGCCCCGTCGCTGCGCGACAAGTCGCCGGCGGCGACCCGCATCCGCCCGGGCGCCGTGATCCGGGTCGCGCGCGACGACAAGGGCCGCTGGGGCATCGCGCAAATTCCGCAGGTCGAGGGTGCGTTCGTGTCGATGCGCCCGCAGGACGGGGCCCTGCTCTCGCTCGTGGGCGGGTTCGATTTCGACCACAACAAGTTCAACCACGTGACCCAGGCCCAGCGGCAGCCCGGATCGGCGTTCAAGCCGTTCATCTATTCCGCGGCGCTCGAAAAGGGCTTCACGCCGGCGACCGTCGTCAACGACGCGCCGTTCTTCGTGCCGGCCGACCGGGCGGGCGGCGAAGACTGGGAACCCAAGAACTACGACGGCAAGTTCGAAGGGCCGATGCGCGTGCGCGCGGCGCTCGCGAAATCGAAGAACCTCGTCACGGTACGCGTCCTGCAGGCGATCGGACCGCAGTACGCGCAGGACTACATCGCGCGCTTCGGCTTCGATCCGAAGCTCCATCCGCCGTACCTCACGATGGGGCTCGGTGCAGGCTCGGCGACGCCGCTTCAGATGATCGACGCCTACGCCGTGTTCGCGAACGGCGGCTACCGCGTGGCGCCGTACCTGATCGCGAAGATCGTCGACGCGCGCGGCAACGTGCTGTCGGCTGCGGAGCCCGCGCTGGCCGGCGAAGGCGCCGAACGCGCGATCGATCCGCGCAATGCGTGGATCATGACGTCGCTGCTCAAGGACGTCGTGCGGGTCGGGACCGCCGTCCGCGCGCTGTCGCTCAACCGGACCGACCTCGCCGGCAAGACCGGGACCACCAACGACAACGTCGACGCGTGGTTCTGCGGCTACAACGCCGCGCTCGTCGCCGTCGCGTGGCTCGGCTTCGACCAGCCCCGGACCCTGGGAACGAACGAGACCGGCGCGGTGGCGGCGCTGCCGGTCTGGATTTCGTACATGGCCAAGGTGCTCAAAGGCACGAAGCAGACCGAGCTCCCGATGCCGGACGGCATCCTCGCCGCCAGGGTGAACGCCGACACGGGCCTGCGCGACGACTCGGGCGGCGGCCTCGTCGAGTATTTCTTCTCGGAGTTCCCGCCGCGCGCCCGCGAGGAGGGGTTGAGCCCCGCCGCGAGCCCCGGCAAGGACATCCGCGACCAGCTCTTCTAGGCCCCGAATGGCGAGGCGCGGTGGCGGCTCCTTCGCATCCGGGCGCGACCGCGGGCGCGGCGGCGACGCGCGCGCAATGCGCGACCGCCTGCAGATCGCGCAGACCGCAGCACGGCTCATCGCCGAGCACGGGCTCACCGACTGGACGCTCGCGAAGCAGAAGGCCGCGCGGCAGCTCATGCTGCCCGAGTCGGCGGCGCTGCCCTCGAACGAGGAGATCGAGCAAGCGCTCGGGAGTTACCACTCACTTTTTGCCGCGGGATCGCACGAAGCGTCGCTCCGCGCGCAACGCGAAGAGGCGCTCGCGTGGATGAGGCGATTGGGCGAGTGGGAGCCGCTGCTCGTCGGCGGCGTCGCCGCCGGCTGGGCCACCGCGCACAGCGACATCCGGCTAGAGCTCGTCGCCGACGATGCGAAGGCCGTCGAGATCGCGCTGGCCAGCGAGCGCGTGCGCTATGCCGCGTTGCCGCCGCGCGAGGGCGATGCCGGCGCCGAGCTCCTGATCGAGACGCCGCGCGCGAGCCTGCGCGTCGCGGTGCTCACCCCCGCCGCGCGCCGCAACCGTCCGCGGCGTCCCGACGAGGTCCGGCTCTCGGCCGCGGCGCTGACCGCGCTCCTCGGCCGCTAGCGTTCACCGGCCGCAAGCCACTCCGCGGCGGCGACGGCATAGTAGGTGAGGATCGCGTCGGCGCCGGCGCGCTTGAACGCCGTCAACACCTCGAGCACGCCCGCACGCTCGTCGATCCAGCCATTTGCCGCGGCCGCCTTGAGCATCGCATATTCACCCGACACCTGGTACGCGGCTGTCGGGGCTCCGAACGTGTCCTTCACCCGTCGGATGATGTCGAGATACGGCAGCCCGGGCTTCACCATCACCATGTCGGCGCCCTCGTCGAGGTCGAGCCGCACTTCCCGCAGCGCCTCGTCCGAGTTGGCCGGATCCATCTGGTAGGTGTACTTGTTCCCGCCCCCGAGGTTCCCGCTCGATCCGACCGCGTCGCGGAACGGCCCGTAGAAGGACGATGCGTACTTCGCCGAGTAGGCGAGGATCCGCGTCCGCTGCAGTCCCCTTGCGTCGAGCGCGCCGCGGATCGCGCCGATGCGCCCGTCCATCATGTCGGAGGGCGCGACCATGTCCGCGCCCGCTTCCGCGTGCGAGAGGGCCTGCTTCGTCAGGGCGGCGACCGTCTCGTCGTTCATCACGTAGCCGGTCGCGTCGATGAGCCCGTCCTGCCCGTGGCTCGTGTACGGATCGAGGGCGACATCGGTGATGACACCGAGCTCGGGAAACCGCGCCTTGAGCGCGCGCACCGCACGCGGCACGAGACCTTGCGCGTTCCAGGCCTCCTCCGCCGCCAACGTCTTGAGTTCCGCGGGGATCACCGGGAACAAAGCGAGCGCGGGAATGCCGTACCCCACGCAGCGTTCGGCCTCGGCGAGCAGGAGATCGATGCTCCGGCGCGAGATGCCTGGCAGCGACTCCACCGGCTCCTCCCGCCCGGTCCCGTCGAGCACGAACACGGGGTAGATGAGATCGTCGCTCGCGAGCCGGTGCTCGCGCATGAGGCGTCGCGAGAACTCGTCGCGGCGCATTCGCCGCATCCGCGTGCCCGGAAATCTCCCCGAAAAATCGAAGCTCATGTCGCGCCTTTTCGAACCGCCGCCAAATAACCGCGGGCGATGAGTTTATGACGTTGCGTACATATGACCAACGGTCGCGGGTAACGAACTTGATCGGCCATGGATTTTCGTCGTTGGCGATCGACGGAACTCTGACCCACGTCAACGGTCTACCTATGCGGACGGCAACGTCTCCCGCTTTCCTCCCTGAGCGGGTGCCCTCGCGGTGAACGACCCCGCGACGGGCGTTTCGGGCCCCGCGGCACTCCCCTTGATCGCGGGGCCTTTTCTTTGGGCGCGCCCCGCGCGTGCGCCGAAGCGGACGCTCCGACGAAGGGCGCCAGCCACTCGCTCAGCAGGGTTTCCGCCGCCTCGACACCGATCCGGTGCGTCGCCGAGAACGGGACGACGGTGACTTGCGTCGCGTGGAACGGGAACGCGGCGGCGAGAGCATGGGCGATGGCGTCCGCGGTAGCCCGCCGTCGCGACGACGCGAGCTTGTCGATCTTCGTCGCAAGCACGAGCGCCGGCCGCCCGCTCGCGAGATAGGCCGAGAGCAGCGTGACGTCGGGCGTCGCGAGACCGTGGCGCGCGTCCACGATCACGACGAGGCCCACGAGCGACTGGCGGGACGCGACGTAACGGCCGAGGAACGCCTGCCAGTGGCGCTTGAGCGCGTGCGGAACCGCAGCGTAGCCATAGCCCGGCAGGTCGGCGACGAGCGCGCCCGACCGGAGCCGGAAGTAGTTGATTTGCTGCGTCCGGCCCGGGGTCCGGCTCGCAAACGCGAGGCGCGTCCTGCCGGCGAGCGCGTTGATCGCGCTCGACTTGCCCGCGTTCGACCGACCGGCGAAGGCGATCTCGGGGGGCCCCGGTGGCGGGAGCTGAGTGTCGTCGGCGACGCTCTGCACGAACTCCGCCTGCTGCAGGGGGTGCTTCACGAGCGCATCCGGGCGGGTTCGGGGCGGGCGGCGGCTTGGGCCGGGAATGACCGATCCGCTACAATACGATGATTTTGTGCTGCCGGCCGGCTTCCACGTCGAGTCCCTTCCGCCGGCGCCTTCGAGGGAGTCGTTCGAATGAAACCGATGTTGGTGCTGGCCGCCGTGGCCGGGCTCCTGCCCGCCGCGGCCGCGATCGCGCAGGACGCGGCCGGCAAGCCGGATCTCGCGAAGGCGCAGACGATCGTCAATCAGGTCTGCGCCGCGTGCCATGCTGCCGACGGCAACAGCCCGACCGCGGTGAACCCGAACCTCGCGGGACAGCCGGCGGCGTACATCGCGCTCCAGCTCGCGCATTTCAAGGCGGGCATCCGCGTGAATCCCGTGATGCAGGGGATGGCGGCGTCGCTCAGCCCCGAGGACATGAAGGCGCTGGGCGCGTACTTCTCGGGCCAGAAGCCGAAGCCGATGGCGGCGAAGGATGCGTCCGTCGTGCCGGCGGGCCAGAAGCTCTATCGCGGCGGCGATGCGGCAGCCGGGATCCCGGCGTGCGCGGGATGCCACGCGCCCGACGGATCCGGACTCCCCAAGAACTATCCGCGCCTCGCCGGGCAGTATGCGGACTACGCGTACGCGCAGCTCAAGGCGTTCAAGGCGCGCGAGCGCGGCGCCGACAGCGCAGGCAAGGACGTCAACGGCCGGGTCATGGCGGCGGTTGCCGCGAAGATGTCCGATGCGCAGATGAAGGCCGCGGCGGAGTACGTGTCGGGCCTGCGCTGACCCCAGCCTGCGCCAGCACTCCATGAGCACGGCCACGATCGCCGCGCTCGACGTCTACCCGGTCAAGAGCTGCCGCGGCCTCGCGCTTTCGCGCGCCCGCGTGCGGACCCGCGGTCTCGCGCTCGAAGCGGGCAGCGAGGAGGTGGGCGACCGCGAGTGGATGATCGTCGACGCGGACGGCCGATTCGTCACCCAGCGCGAGCTCCCGCGGCTCGCCCTGATCGAGGTCGACGTCGAACGGGACGCCTTGCGGCTGTCGGCCGACGGCCGGCCCCCACTCCAGGTGCCACTCGGCGCGCCCGCGGCCGCGACGCGCGACGTGGTCGTCTGGAGCAGCACCGTCCGGGCCCACGACGCCGGCGACGCGGCCGCGGCATGGCTCGCCGCCGTGCTCGGCGTCGGCGTGCGCCTCGTCCGTTTCGACGCGGCGCAGGAACGCCTCTGCAACCCCGATTACGCCGGCGATTCGGGCGCGCACACCGCGTTCGCCGACGGCTACCCGCTGCTCGTCGTCGGCGCGGCCTCGCTCGCCGACCTCAACGCGCGGCTCGCCGCCCAAGGCGAGCCGGCGCTGCCGATGAACCGCTTCCGTCCGAATCTCGTGCTCGCGGGGCTCGACGCCTACGACGAGGATCATCTCGACACGATCGAGACCGACGGCGTCGTGCTGCGGGTCGTCAAGCCGTGCACGCGGTGCGTGACCACGACGACCGACCAGGCGACGGCGGTACGCGGCGTCGAGCCGCTGCGCACGCTCGGCGCGTATCGCCGTCACGCCACGCTCGGCGGCGTGGCGTTCGGAATGAATGCGATCGTCGTCGCCGGAGCGGGACGCGAGCTCGCGGTCGGCGCGGGCGCGCGCTGCGAGTTCCGGTTCTAGGGCGGCACGGGCGCGAGTGGCGAGCCGGGGCCCCGGCCGAAGGCAAGGGGGAGCGAGCAATCACGAGTCGACCGAGCGGCCGACGACCCGGAACAACGAATCAGCTCGGCGGCACGGAGGCCGTCGCAAGGCAGCGCGCGAGCGCGTCGCGCCAATCCGGCAGCGCGAAGCCGAAAGTCGCCGCGAAGCGCGACGTGTCGAGCACCGCGAACGCCGGCCGCTGCGCCGGCAGCGGATATTCCGCCGTGGTGATCGGCACGACGCGCGGCTTCGCCGCAGCGCCGACGATCGCCTGCGCGAACTCGTACCAGCTCGCGCGCCCCGTCGAGCTCAGGTGATAGAGCCCCGCCCGTTCCGCGAGCGCCGGCAGGCCCTGCGCGACGACGCGCTCGGTCGCCTCGGCGAGCGTCCGGCTCCAGTTGGGCACCCCGATCTGGTCGGCGACGATCCGGAGCTCGTCGCGCTCCGCGGCGAGCCGCTCGATCGTCCGCAGGAAGTTCCTGCCGCGGCGGCCGTAGACCCAGCTCGTGCGGAACACGAGCGACGCGCCGCCGACCGCCGCGATCGCGCGCTCGCCGTCGAGCTTCGTCGCCCCGTAGACGTTGATCGGCGCCGTGGGTGCATCTTCGGCGTACGGCGTCGTGCTCGCCCCGTCGAACACGTAGTCCGTGGAATAGTGGATGAGCACGGCGCCGGCGCGCTTCGCCTCCTCGGCGAGAATTCCCGGCGCGCGCGCGTTGACCGCGGCGGCGAGCTCCCGCTCCTTCTCCGCGAGATCGACCGCCGTGTACGCTGCGGCATTCACGACGAGCTTCGGCTTCGCGCCCCGCACGGCGGCGACGATCGCGTCCGGATCGGCGAGGTCGAGGCGCGCGCGATCGGCGGCGACGACGTCACCGTGCGGCTCGAGCAGCCGCGCTAGCTCGAAACCGAGCTGGCCCGCCGAGCCCGTGACGAGAATCGACGGACGCCGCATCGTGCCCGCGCGCCGGACCGTTACGGGTAGACGTCGGCCGCCGCGAGCGGCGTCCCCGCGGCGTCCTTCGCGTTGACGACCGGCGCGGCCACCGGCCAGGCGATCCCGAGCGCCGCGTCGCTCCACAGCAGCGTCCGCTCGTGCTCGGGATGCCAGTAGTCGGTCACCTTGTAGAGGAAGTCCGCCTCGCCCGAAACGACGACGAAGCCGTGCGCGAATCCCGGCGGGATCCAGAGCATTCGCCGATTCTCCGCGGACAGCGCGACGCCGACGGCGTGGCCGAAGGTCGTCGAGCTGCGCCGCAGGTCGACGGCGACGTCCCACACCTCGCCGACCACGCAGCGGACGAGCTTGCCCTGCGCGTGCTCGATCTGGTAGTGGAGGCCGCGCAGCACGCCGCTGCGGGAGCGCGAATGATTGTCCTGCACGAACGCGGCGTCGATTCCGGCGGCGGCGAACGCGCGCGCGTTCCAGGTCTCGAGAAAGAAGCCGCGGTCGTCGCTGCGGACGACGGGCTCGATCAGCCTCACGTCGGGAATCGCGGTCGGCGTGATCTTCATCGGGGCTTGCCCTACCGCACGTCGGGCTCGCGCAGGAGCGCGAGCAGGTACTGGCCGTAGCCGTTCTTCGCCATCGCCTGCCCGAGGCGCTCGACGGCGGCGCCGTCGATGTAGCCGAGCCGGTACGCGATCTCCTCGGGGCACGCGATCTTCAGCCCCTGCCGTCGCTCGATCGTCTCGATGTACTGCGCGGCCTCGAGCAGCGACTCGTGGGTGCCGGTGTCGAGCCACGCCATGCCGCGGCCCATGACCTCGCAGGCGAGCTCGCCCCATTCGAGATATCGGCGGTTGACGTCGGTGATCTCGAGCTCGCCGCGCGCGGACGGCCGCAGCCCCGCGGCGACGTCGAGCACCCGGTTGTCGTAGAAATAGAGGCCCGTGACCGCATAGCGCGACTTCGGCGCCTTCGGCTTTTCCTCGAGCGAGATCACGCGTCCGCTCGGGTCGAAGGCCGCCACGCCGTAGCGTTCGGGGTCCGCGACCGGATACGCGAACACCGTCGCGCCCGCCGCGCGGGCGTTCGCGCGCGCGAGCTGCGCCGAGAGATCGTGACCGTAGAAGATGTTGTCTCCGAGCACCAGCGCGCAGGCGTCGCGGCCGACGAACTCGCGGCCGATGATGAACGCCTGGGCGAGGCCCTCGGGCGCGGGCTGCACGGCGTAGGAGAGCGCGAGCCCCCACTTCGAGCCGTCGCCGAGCAGCTGCGCGAAGCGCGGCGTGTCCTCGGGGGTCGAGATCACGAGCATGTCGCGGATCCCGGACAGCATCAGCGTCGACAGCGGATAGTAGATCATCGGCTTGTCGTACACCGGCAGCAGCTGCTTCGACACCACCTGCGTGACGGGATGCAGCCGCGTTCCGGAGCCGCCGGCGAGGATGATGCCCTTGCGCGTCGTCACCGAGCCTCCCTGCTCTCGCGCACCCGTCCCGCTCATGCGTAGTTGAGCGACATCCACTTCTGGTAGTCGCCGCTCGTCACGTCGGCGAGCCACGCGGCGTTGTCGAGATACCACCGGATGGTGCGCCGCATCCCGGTCGCGAACGTCTCCGCCGGGCGCCAGCCGAGCTCGCGCGCGATCTTCGTCGCGTCGATCGCGTAGCGGCGGTCGTGCCCCGGCCGGTCCCGGACGAACGCGATCTGCGACGCGTAATCGCGGCCCGGCCTCTCGTCGCTCAGGATCGCGCAGATCGTGCGGACGACCTCGAGGTTCGTCATCTCCGCGTTGCCGCCGACGTTGTAGGTCTCGCCCGGCCGGCCCCGCGCAAGCACCGCGCGAATCGCCGCGCAGTGATCGGCGACGTAGAGCCAGTCGCGGACGTTGCCGCCGTCGCCGTAGACCGGCAGCGGCTTGCCGGCAAGGGCGTTGACGATCATGAGCGGAACGAGCTTCTCGGGAAACTGCCGCGGCCCGTAGTTGTTCGAGCAGTTGGTCGTCAAGACCGGCAGCCCGTAGGTATGGTGCCACGCCCGGACCAGGTGATCGGAGGCCGCCTTCGAAGCCGAGTACGGGCTGTTGGGCGCGCAGGGCGTCGTCTCCGAGAACGGAGGATCGGCCGGGCCGAGCGAACCGTACACCTCATCGGTCGACACGTGCACGAAGCGGAAGGCCGCCCGCTCGGCGTCGGGCCGCGCCTCCCACCACGCGCGCACGGTCTCGAGCAGCGCGAACGTGCCGACGACGTTGGTCGCGATGAAGTCCGCAGGCCCGTGGATCGAGCGGTCGACGTGGCTCTCGGCGGCGAAGTTCACGATCGCCCGCGGCCGGTGCTCCGCGAGCAGCGTGCCCACGAGCGCGCGGTCGCCGATGTCGCCGCGGACGAACACGTGGCGCGCGTCGCCGGCGAGGGACGCGAGGTTGCCGAGATTGCCGGCGTACGTGAGCTTGTCGAGGTTGACGACCGCCTCGCCCGCGTCCGCGAGCCAGTCGAGCACGAAGTTGGCGCCGATGAAGCCGGCCCCGCCGGTGACCAGAATCATGGGGAGAGAAGTGCGGGGCGGCGGTCGCGCGCCGCGCCGTGGGGCGTAAGCAGTGATCTTATCATCCGCGCGCGCTCACGCCGGCGCACCGTAATACTCCCGATACCACGCGACGAAGCGCGCGAGCCCCGCGGCGAGCGGCGTCGACGGCGCGAAGCCGGTCAGCGCGGCGAGCCGGTCGATCGCCGCGAAGGTCTCGGGCACGTCGCCCGGCTGCATCGGCGCGTATTCGCGGATCGCGGGCCGGCCGAGGAGATCCCCCAGGGTCGAGATGAACGTCTCCAGAGCGACCGATTCGTGGTTGCCGATGTTGTAGATCGCGTACGGCGCGCCGTCCGCGCCGGCCGCGGGCGGGCGGTCGAGGACGCGCACGACGCCCTCGACGATGTCGTCGACGTAGGTGAAGTCGCGGCGGAGGTTGCCGTGGTTGAACACGCGGATCGGCGTCCCCGCGAGGATCGCCTTCGCGAACAGCATCGGCGCCATGTCCGGCCGGCCCCATGGGCCGTAGACGGTGAAGAAGCGAAGGCCGGTCGTCGGCAGTCGGTAGAGGTGGCTGTACGCGTGCGCTATGAGCTCGTTCGCCTTCTTCGTCGCCGCGTAGAGGCTGATCGGGCGGTCGACGCTCTGGTCCTCGGAGAACGGCAGCGCATGGCTCGCGCCGTACACGCTCGACGACGACGCGTAGACGAGGTGGGCGACGCGCGCGCGCCGGCACCCCTCGACGACGTGGCCGAACGCCACGAGGTTGTGCCGCAGGTACGCCTCCGGGTGATCGAGCGAGTGGCGGACGCCGGGCTGCGCCGCGAGGTGGATCACGTCGGTGAACGCGCCGTCGCGGAACAGCGCCGCGGCGGCGGCTTCGTCGCTCAGGTCCGTGCGCGCGAAGCGGAAGCGCGGATGCGGCGCGAGCCGCGCGAGCCGCGCCTCCTTGAGCGCGACGTCGTAGTAGGGATCGAGGTTGTCGACGCCGACGACCTCGTCGCCGCGGTCGAGCAGCGCCGCGGCCGTGTGCATGCCGATGAAGCCGGCCGCGCCGGTGACGAGCACGCGCCGGCTCACGGCTCGCCTCGCCCCTGTGCGAGTGCGCGGAGCTTCACGTACTTGAGGAAGCTCGCGAACGCGCCGATCGCGATGTGCGCGAACCCGGCCGCGCCGTCGAGGAAGCCCAGCTTCAGCACGTAGAAGCGCAGGAAGCGTGCGACCGGCGAGAGCGCGATCCGCGCGAGCCCCGCGCGCTCGCCGCGCGCGTGCATCGCCTCGGCCTGCAGCGTCGAGTAGCGGTTCTGCTTCTCCACGTAGTCGGCGATCGACTCGGCGGACGCGTGCAGCAGGTCGCCTTCGAGCCGGGCGGCCGGGCCGTCGGCGACGACGTGCTCGTGGACCGGATCGCCGGACCAGCGCGCGCGGCGCCGGTCGAACAGGCGCACCTGCCAGTCGGGATAGCCTTCGCCGTGAGTGAGCCAGCGGCCGAGGAAGCGGTTGCGGCGCGCGACCGCGTACGCGGCGCGCGGCGGCGTGCCGGCGCGGAACAGCGCGGCGATCGCGGCGGCGAGATCGGGCGTCACGCGCTCGTCCGCGTCGAGGCACAGCACCCACTCGTTCGCTGCCAGCCCGACCGCGTACGCCTTCTGCGGCCCGTAGCCGCGCCACGCCTCGACCGCGACGCGCGCGCCGGAGCGCCGCGCGATTTCCACGGTATCATCGCGGCTGCCCGAGTCCACGACGACGATCTCCGACGCGAAGGCGGCGGACGCGAGGCACTCCGCAATGTCCTTCGCCGCATCGCGCGTGATCACCACCAGCGAAAGAGGCAGCGTGCCGGCCATCCGTGGATCGCGCGCGGGACGCGCCCCCTGTCGTTCGTGACGCCGCGATTCTACCGGACGACGATGCCGCGCCGCTTCCGCTCGCGGGACCGGCGTTCCGCCACCGCCCCGCGCATCGGCCGCGAGCGCGCCGGCGTCCCCACCCGGCCGCCGACGAGGGCCTGACCCGGTGGGCGGCGTCCTCGTCGTGCGCCCCTCGTCGCTGGGCGACGTGGTCTGGGCGCTCGCGATCGCCCGCGACGTCGCGACGGCGCGTCCCGGCCTCGCCGTCGACTGGATCGCCGAGGAGGCCTTCGTCGCGCTGCCCGCGATGTGCGCGGACGTGCGGCGCACGA
>DASQBO010000073.1:0-3106 GCA_035635175.1 Casimicrobiaceae bacterium
ACCGGCGGCAGGAAGAAGCCGAGCACGACGACGAGGAGCAGGATCGCCGCGAGCAGGAGCCACTTCGAGAGATGCCACGCGACGATCGCCTGCGCGGCCGACTGGCTGATGTGGAGATAGCTCATCACGTACGAGAAGAGCAGCGACATGCCGATGATGAACATCAGCATCGTCGACTCCTTGAGCGTCGCGCCGAGGATCGGCGCCAGGTCACGCGGCCGCCAGACGTGGTACGCGACGGCGATCAGCACGAGCGCGAGGATCGCGCCCAGGCCCGCGGTCTCGGAGGGAGTCGCGTACCCGCCGTAGAGCGCGACCATCACGCCGATCAGCAGCACGACGAAGGGGACCACGCGCGGCAGCATCTCGACCTTCTCGTGCAGCGTGTACACCTTCTGCACGAGGTACTGCGAGTGGGTCCCTTCGCGCTCGAACGCCGCGCGCGCGGCGGCGTACTCGCGGCGGAAGCGCCACGCGGCGTAGAGCGCGAACAGCGTGACCAGCAGGAGGCCCGGCCCGATGCCCGCGAGGAACAGCCGCCCGAGCGAGACCTCGGCCGCGACCGCGTAGAGGATCATCGTGATCGAGGGCGGCAGCAGGATCCCGAGCGTGCCGCCGGCGGCGATGATGCCGGCCGCGAACCCCGGGGAGTAGCCGCGGCTCCGCATCTCGGGGATGCCCGCGCTGCCGATCGCCGAGCACGTCGCCGGGCTCGAGCCGGCCATCGCGGCGAAGAGCGCGCAGGTGAAGACGTTGGCGATGCCGAGCCCGCCGGGCACGCGCTGCATCCACGCGTGCATCGCGAGGTAGAGGTCGCGGCCCGCGTCCGACCGCCCGATCGCCGCGCCCTTGAGGATGAAGAGCGGGATCGAGAGCAGCGTGATGCTCGCCATCTCCTCGTAGACGTTCTGCGTGACGGTGTCGAGCGAGGACGCCGGCATGAAGACGGCCATGAACGCGACGGCGACGAAGCCCAGCGCGAACGCGATCGGCATGCCGGAGAACATCACGACGAGCGTCACGCACCCGAACAGGAGGCCGAGCGCGAGGACGCTCACGGCTGGACCTCGGCGCTCATTCGTCGCGCGCCTTCCGCGCGAAATGGCCGATCGTCTGCAGCGCGAGCTGCAGCACGAGCAGCGTCATCCCGGCGGCCATGAGCCCGTAGGGAATCGTGAGCGGCGGCGCGAACGTCGACGACGTGGTCATCCCGTCGACCCACGCCTCGTGGAAGAGCGTCCACGACTTCCACGCGAAGAACGCGCAGAACGCGAGCGTCATGACGTCGACCGCGATCCGCCGGAAGCGGTTGAGGCGCGCGGGCAGGATGCTCGCGACCGCCTCGATCCCGACGTGCCCGCGCTGCGACTGCACCCACGCGCCGGCGAGGAACACCGCGCCGACGATGCAGAACACCGCGACCTCGTCCTGCCAGTCGGTCGCCGCGCGGAACAGGTAGCGCGAGAACACGCTGTAGGTGAGGACGAGCGAGGCGACGAGGAGCGCGATCATGCCGACGACCGACATCGCCCGGTTCACGACGTTGAGCGCGATCTCGAGCAGCCCGACCCGCCCCTCGTGGAGCTCGAGCTTCCCCTTCGGCGCGCCAGGCAGGTCGGCGCCGTGGCTCAAGAACGAATTTCCCCGCTCGCGGCTCCGCGGTCCGCCGACGGGAGAGCGCCCGTGCCCCGAAGCGGACCGCCGGCGCTCACAGCAGCTTTTCGGCCGCCGCGAGCAGTTTCGCGCAGTTGTCGTTCTTGGCCGCGTAGTCCTTCCAAACCGGCCGCGCGAGCGCCTGCCACCGCTTGAGCGTCGCGTCGTCGAGGTCGGACACCTTGGCGCCCGCCTTGACGTAGACGCCGGCGACCGCGTTGTCGTCGGCCATCGCGCTTTCGACGGCGAATTTCTCGAGGTCCGCACCGACCGCCATGATCGCGTCCTGCTGGTCCTTCGGCAGCTTGTCGAAGACCTGCTTCGAGATCAGGAGCGGCTCGAACATGAACCAGTACGACTTGCCGCGGCCGCTCGTCAGGAACTTCGACACCTCCTCGAGCCGGAACGAGATGAGACTCGTCGACGACGTGAGCGCCGCGTCCATCGCGCCGGTCTGCATCGCCGCGTAGATCTCGTTTGACGGCAGCGACAGCACCGAGGCGCCGGCGTCCTTGAACATCATGTCCATCTCGCGGCTGCCGCCGCGGATCTTCATCCCCTTCGCGTCGTCGGGGGTCACGAGGGGTTTGCTGCGGCTCGCGACGCCGCCCGCCTGCCAGATCCACGTCACGACGAGGACGCCCTTCTCGGCGAGGATCTGCGACAGGAGCTTGCCGACCTCGGCGTTCTTCCACTTGCTGCCGATCTCGTAGGAGGGGACGAGCGCGGGAAGGAGACCGATGTTCGTCTCGGGCACCTCGCCGCCGGAATACGAGATGGGGACGAGGGACAGGTCGAGCGCGCCGCGGCGCAGCGCGCTGAACTGCGAGTTGACCTTGACGAGCGACGCGTTCGGGTAGATGTCGAACTTGAGCGCGCCGCCTGTCCGTTTCTCGACGTCCTGCGCGAACTTGCGCACGAGCCGGTCGCGGAAGTCGCCCTGGTCGATCGTGCCGCCCGGGAACTGGTGCGAGATCTTGAGGCTCGTCGCTTGGGCGCGGGCATGGACGCCCGCGAGCGCGAGCGGGACGGCCGCGAGCGAGCCGGCGATCAGGCGGCGGCGATGTCGGTTCATGGCTTCCTCCACGAGACTGGTTGACCGGCCATCTCGATGCGCACGGATGGCTCTTGGCGTCGGACGCGCGCCGCACGATTCGTGCTGCGGCCGCGGCCCGGGAGATCATGCGGCAACGTGGCCGTTCCTGCAATGGCGGGGTCGAGCCTCGACGATCCGCACGCGTACTCGGCCGTCGGCGAGCGTAAGATCGGGCCGCAGCCTGTGGCCTCCTCGATGCCCGTCCGGACGATCGCCCTCCTCGCGCTCGCACTCGCTCTGCCGGTCGCGGCCGCCCCCGCGATCGACGACGCGCGCGAGGACCGCTGGGCGAGCGAGGTGGTCCCGGCGATCGTCGTCGGCGACGCGGTCTGGCTCGCGACGCCTTCGCGCGCGAAG
>DASQBO010000074.1:0-5519 GCA_035635175.1 Casimicrobiaceae bacterium
AGGACGGCGGCAATGTCGACGCCGCGCAGGTCGTCGCCGTGTGCCTCCTGCGGCGCGCCGCGTTTGCCGAGGCGCTGCCGCTGCTCGAGGCGCTGGTCCAGGCGCAGCCCGCGAGCGCCGGCGCGCGCAGCAACCTCGCGAGCGCGCTGCAGGGCGCCGGTCGTCCTGCAGAAGCGCTGTCCTCCCTCGACGCGGCGATCGCGCTCGACTCCGCCGTCGCCGTGCTGCACGGCAATCGCGGCAACGTGCTGAAGGCGCTAGGCCGCCTCGACGAGGCGCTCGCGAGCTACGACCGCGCGATCGCGCTCGCGCCTGACCATGCCAATTTCCGCTACAACCGCGGGACGACGCTGCACGAGATGCGCCGGCCGGCGGAGGCGCTCGTCGACTTCGATCGCGCGGTTGCGCTCGACCCGCGCCACGCCTCCTCGTGGCTGAACCGCGGCATCGTGCGCTTCGAGCTCCGCGACTTCCCGGGCGCACTTGCCGACTACGAGCAAGCACTGACGCTCGATCCCGCGCACGCGCGCGCGCACTCGTTGCGCGGTGTCGTCCTGCGGGAGCGGGGTCGGCTCGACGAGGCGCTCGCCGGCCACGATCGCGCGCTCGCGCTGAATCCCCGCCTCGCGCTCGCGCACGTCGAGCGCGCGCGCGTGCTGCGCGACCTCGGCCGGCACGACGATGCGCTCGCCGGCTTCGCCGCGGCCGTGGATCTCGACCCGGGCTTCCCGAACGCCTTGGGCGAATGGGTGTGGGAGAAGCTGCGCTGCTGCGATTGGGACGGTCTCGACGCGGCGCTCGCGCGGGTCGCGGCGGCGGTCGATCGCGGCGAGCGGGCGTGTCCGCCGTTCCCGTTGCTCGCTATGCCGTCTTCGCTCGCGGAGCAGCAGACGTGCGCACGAACCTTCGTCGCCGACCGGTATCCCGCGGCCGGGAACGCTCCCGGGCTCGGGGGCCCTGCGCACGAGCGCATCCGCGTCGGCTACTTTTCCGCGGACTTCCACGACCACGCGACCGCGCACCTGATCGCGGAGGTCCTCGAGCGCCACGATCGCGACCGCTTCGAGATCACCGCCTTCTCGTTCGGGCCAGACGCCGACGATCCGTGGCGGCGCCGGATCGCGGCGGCCGTCGACCGCTTCCGCGACGTCCGGAACGGCACCGACGCCGCGATCGCGGCCGAGGCGCGCGCGCTCGGCATCGACATCGCCGTCGACCTCAAGGGCCACACGCAGCACGGGCGCACGGGAATCTTCGCCGCCCGCGCGGCGCCGGTGCAGGCGAGCTGGCTCGGCTATCCGGGCACGCTCGGCGCGCCGTACGTCGACTACCTCATCGCCGACGCGACGCTGATTCCGCCGGAGCACCGACGGCACTACGACGAGAAGATCGCGTACCTTCCGCACTCGTACCAGCCCAACGACTCGACGAAGCGGATCGCGCCCGATGCGCCTTCGCGCGACGAGGCGGGGTTGCCGGCGCGGGGATTCGTGTTCTGCTGCTTCAATCACGCCTTCAAGATCCTGCCGCACGTCTACGACGCCTGGATGCGGCTCCTGACGGCGGTCGACGGCAGCGTTCTGTGGCTCCTCGACAGCAACGCGGCGGCGATGCGGAACCTCCGGCGCGAGGCCGCGGCGCGCGGCGTCGCCCCCGAGCGGCTCGCGTTCGCTCCGCGCGTGCCCCTCGACGCGCACCTCGCGCGGCACCGGCACGCCGATCTCGTGCTCGACACGATGCCCTACAACGCGCACACGACGGCGAGCGATGCGCTGTGGGCGGGCGTCCCCGTCGTGACGTGCCTCGGCGACACCTTTGCGAGCCGCGTCGCGGCGAGCCTCGTGCGCGCCGTCGGCCTGTCCGAGCTGGTGGCTGCCGACCTCGCGGCCTACGAGGCGCTCGCGCTCTCGCTTGCGCGCGACCCGTTGCGCCTCGCCGCTCTTCGCGCGAAGCTCGCCGCGAACCGGACGACGGCGCCGCTGTTCGACACGCCGCGGTTCGCGCGCGATCTCGAGGCGCTTTACGTGGCGATGATCGCCCGCCTGCGCGCGGGATCGCCGCCCGATCATCTGCTGGCGGAGGCGGCGTGACGGCCGCGGCGTCCGCGCCGGGTCGCTGGCAATTCTGGGTCGACCGCGGCGGCACGTTCACCGACATCGTCGCGCAGCGGCCCGACGGCTCGCTCGCGACCCACAAGCTGCTCTCGGAGAATCCGGGTCGCTACGCCGACGCCGCGGTGCACGGCATCCGCGAGCTCCTCGGCCTCGCGCCGGGAACGCCCATCCCTCCCGGCACGCTCGACGCGATCAAGATGGGGACCACGGTCGCGACCAACGCGCTGCTCGAGCGCAAGGGTGAGCGCACGGCGCTCGTCATCACGCGCGGCTTCGCCGACGCGCTCAGGATCGGCTATCAAAATCGGCCGAAGCTCTTCGTGCGGCGGATCGAGCTGCCCGAGCAGCTCTACGAGCGCGTGATCGAGGTCGACGAGCGGCTCGGCGCACGTGGCGAGATCGTGACTCCGCTCGACCTCGAAGGCGCCCGCGCCGCGCTCGTGGAGGCGCGCGCAGCGGGCATCGCGGCGCTTGCCATCGTGCTCATGCACGGCTACCGGTTTCCGGAGCACGAGAAGGCGCTCGCCGATCTCGCGCGCGCGCTCGGGTTCGCGCAGGTGTCTGCGAGCCACGAGGTGAGCCCGCTCATGAAGCTCGTCTCACGCGGCGACACGACCGTCGTCGA
The DNA here is from genome assembly GCA_035635175.1 of Casimicrobiaceae bacterium. Classification (GTDB taxonomy): domain Bacteria; phylum Pseudomonadota; class Gammaproteobacteria; order Burkholderiales; family Casimicrobiaceae; genus CAIWHR01. The sequence continues at coordinate 2,740 of DASQBO010000074.1, forward strand.
CGCCTACCTGTCGCCGATCCTCCGCCGCTACGTCGGCCAGGTCGAGCGCGAGCTGCGAGGTGGTGCAGAGCATCCCGCGGCCGGGATCGCGATGGATCCGAGGCGGCGAGAAGCCGGCGACGAGAAAGTACCGATGGTACGGCAAGGAGGAGGCGACGAAGCCAACGAAGCGGACGCGCGATCTCGGCCGCGGCTCCAGTTCATGCAGTCGAGCGGCGGGCTGACCGACGCGCATCGCTTCGAGGGCAAGGACGCGATTCTCTCCGGGCCCGCCGGCGGCGTCGTGGGCGCGGTCGAAGTGTCGCGGCGCGCGGGCTTCGACGCGATCATCGGCTTCGACATGGGCGGGACGTCCACCGACGTCACGCACTTCGCCGGCGAGCTCGAGCGCGCGTTCGTGACCGAGGTCGCGGGCGTCCGCCTGCGCGCGCCGATGATGCGCATCCACACGGTCGCCGCGGGCGGCGGCTCGATCTGCACGTTCGACGGCGCGCGGCTGCGCGTCGGCCCCGAGTCCGCCGGCGCGGACCCCGGCCCCGCCTCGTACCGCCGTGGCGGGCCGCTGACCGTCACCGACTGCAACGTGATGGTCGGCAAGCTCGACCCGGCGCTCTTTCCCAAGCTGTTCGGCCCGGCGGGCGACCGGCCGCTCGACGCCGAGGTCGTCCGCACGAAGTTCGCGGCGCTCGCCGCGGAGATCGCCGGCGCCACCGGGCAGGCGCGGACATCCGAGGAGATCGCCGCGGGCTTCCTCGAGATCGCGGTCGCGAACATGGCGAACGCGATCAAGCACATCTCGGTCGAGCGCGGCTACGACGTCACCGAATACACGCTCTGCTGCTTCGGCGGCGCGGCCGGCCAGCACGCGTGCAAGGTCGCCGACGCGCTCGGCATGACGCGCGTCCTGCTGCACCCCTTCGCCGGCGTGCTGTCGGCCTACGGCATGGGGCTCGCCGACGTGCGCGCGTTGCGCCAGCAGGCCGTCGAGGCACGGCTCACGGCGGAAGCGCTCGCCGCGGCCGGGCCGGCGATGAAGGCCCTCGAGTGCGCCGCGCAAGACGAGGTGTGCGCGCAGGGGATCGTGCCGGAGCGCGTCACGGTCAAGCGCACGCTGCACCTCAAGTACGAGGGCACCGACACGACGCTCGAGACGCCGGTCGCGGAGGTGCCGGCGATCGTCGCGGAATTCGAGCGTCGCTATCGGCAGCACTACGGCTTCCTCATGCCGGACAAGCCGCTCGTGATCGAGGCGGTCGCGGTCGAGGCCGTCGGACGCACGCACGAGGCGGACGAGGCCGTGACGTCGTTCGCGCCTCGCAGGGGCGGGCTGCGGCCGCTCGCCCTGCACCGGGTGTTCACCGATGGCCGCTTCCACGACGCGTCCGTGTTCGACCGCGCCGACCTGCGGCCCGGCGACGCGATCCCCGGGCCGGCGGTGGTCCGCGAGGACAACGCGACGACGGTCGTCGAGCCCGGCTGGCGCGCGACGCTCACGGGCCGCGGCGATCTCGTCCTCGAGCGCGTCGAAGCCGTGCGGCGCGCGCACGCGATCGGCACGAACGCGGATCCCGTGCTGCTCGAGGTCTTCAACAACCTCTTCATGGCGATCGCCGAGCAGATGGGCGTGACGCTCGCGAACACCGCGTACTCGGTCAACATCAAGGAGCGCCTCGATTTCTCGTGCGCGCTGTTCGACGCCGAGGGCAACCTGATCGCGAACGCGCCGCACATGCCCGTGCACCTGGGCTCGATGGGCGAGAGCGTGCGTGCGATCGTCGAGCGCCGTGCGGGGACGATGCGACCGGGGGACGCCTTCGTGCTGAACGCGCCGTACAACGGCGGCACGCACCTGCCGGACGTGACCGTGATCGCACCGGTGTTCCTGCCATCGAGCACCGAAGGGCCCGAGTTCTACGTCGCGTCGCGCGGTCACCACGCCGACATCGGCGGTATCACTCCCGGCTCGATGCCCCCCGACTCGAAGCACGTCGACGAGGAGGGCGTGCTGCTCGACAACGTCGTGCTCGTCGCGGAGGGGCGATTTCTCGAAAACGAGCTCCGTGCGCTGCTGACCGGAGGCCCCTACCCGGCGCGGAACGTCGAGCAGAATCTCGCGGATCTCCGCGCGCAAGTCGCCGCCTGCGCGAAGGGGGCGGAGGAGCTTGCGAAGATGGTCGCCCATTTCGGGCTGCCCGTCGTGCGCGCGTACATGCGGCACGTGCAGGACAACGCCGAAGAGTCGGTCCGGCGCGTCCTCGACGTGCTCACCGACGGCCGCTTCGAGTACGAGATGGACAGCGGCGCGCGGATCGCGGTGCGGATCGCGATCGACAAGCGGGCGCGCGAGGCGACCGTCGATTTCACCGGCACGAGCCCGCAGCAGCCGACCAACTTCAACGCGCCCTCGGCGGTGTGCAAGGCCGCGGTGCTCTACGTCTTCCGGACGCTCGTCGACGACGAGATTCCGATGAACGCCGGTTGCCTGAAGCCGATTCGCATCGTCATCCAGGAGGGCTCGATGCTCGCGCCGCGCTATCCCGCGGCGGTCGTTGCAGGCAACGTCGAGACGTCGCAGGCGATCACCGACGCCTTGTTCGGCGCGCTCGGCGCGCTGGCGGCGTCGCAGGGGACGATGAACAACTTCACGTTCGGCGACGCCACCTACCAGTACTACGAGACGATCTCGGGCGGCGCCGGCGCGGGCCCCGACTTCGACGGCGCGTCGGTCGTGCAGACGCACATGACCAACTCGCGGCTCACCGACCCCGAGGTGCTGGAAT
>DASQBO010000075.1:0-4539 GCA_035635175.1 Casimicrobiaceae bacterium
TAGAAGGCGTCGAAGAAGCCGTCGAGCACGTAGTCGCCCTCGGGCGGCGAGCCCGGCGGGACGACGCGCGCGAACGCGCGGCCGCGATCGAGCGCGCGCGCCGTGCCGTCGGCGAGCATCGCGGTCGGCGCCACGAGGAACTCCGTGTAGAAGTCGGACACGTAGCGGAGATCCGTCTCCCGGTAGACGAAATTCCGGCCGCGGAACGGCGCCGCCACCCCCACGTTGCGCACGTGGAGCGTGGCCTGCTGCGTCTTCGCGACCGCCGGCGGCGTCGGGGCTTCCACGAGGAAGACCTGCTTGACCGGCGCGGGCCGCGAAAACGAGCAGCCGGCGGCGAGCGCGACGGCGGCGAGCGCAGCCGCGACGGTGAGGGAACGGTGCGGGGCGGTCATCATTTGCCTTCGAACGGACGGGGCGGCGCGCCGAGGATCACGTTCGCGGGATAGCGCTTCGCGTCCTCGGTCAGGTCGCGCAGGTTGTCGGTGATCTGGCGCAGGTTCTCGACGGTCGTCGCGAGGTCGGCCTCGCCGCCGCCCAGGATGCGGTCGATGCGCCCCAGCGAGCGCGACAGGTTCTGGATCGACCGCGCGAGGTTCGGATCGTCGACGATCGCGCGCACGCGCTGCAGCGCCGCCACCGCCTCGTCGGGGATCTTCTGGGTCGCCGGATTCGCGAGCAGCTTCTTGAGCTCGGCATTGGATTCGCGCGCCTCGGCCAGCAGCGCACCCGCCTCGTTCGCGAGCTTCTTCGCCTGCAGGTCGTCGAGGGTCGTCTCCATCTTGGAGAGGACCCGCGTCGTGCGGTCGGAGATGGCCTTCGCGTCGACCGCCTCGATCCGCGCGTTCGTCGTGACCATCAGCTTGTTCAGGTTGGCGAGCGTGCCTTCGATGTCGAGCTTGTGCAGCCGGTCGACGATCTCGGTGGCCGCGTTGACGAGCGCCGTGACCGTCGAGCGCGTGCTCGGGATGTAGATGTTGTCGGGCGTCCAGTCGATCTGCAGGAGCGGCGGCGGCGGATCGAAGTAGTCGATCTCGAGGTAGCTCGTGCCGGTGATTCCTTGGGGCGCGAGGCGCACGCGCAGGCCGCGCTCGACTTCCTGCGACGCGCTCTGCGGGTCCGTGAGGTCGCCCGCACCGGCCCGGCCGCCCAGCAGCCGCGGCTCGATCTGCGCCTCGACCAGCACGTAGCGCGCCCGGTCGGACATGGGGCGGTCGAGCTGGTAGCGGTTGTACGTGAAGCCGATCCGGGTGACCTCGCCGATCGCGACGCCGCGCACCTTGAGCTTCGAGCCGACGTCGAGGCCCTGCACCGATTCGTTGAAGTAGGTCTCGATCAGGATCCTCTTCTGGAACCAGCGGCCGGAGCCGATGATGAGCAGGACGATGATGCCCGCGGCGACCGCGCCGATCACGAACAGGCCGAGCTTGAAGTAGTTGGCTTTCTGGCTCATGGCGGACCCGTCACGCGGGCGTTGCCGCGACTTCGGCTTCGCGGCGGAAGAACTGGCGGACCCACGGGTTGTCGCTGGTGTCGCGCAGGACCTTGGGATCGCCCTCGGCGATGATGCCTTGCGTGCGCTTGTCGAGCATGATGACGCGGTCCGCGATGGTGAAGATGCTGGGCAGCTCGTGAGTGACGACGACGAACGTCACGCCGAGCGTCTTCTGCAGCCGCCTGATCAGCGCGTCGAGCTCGGCCGAGGTGATGGGGTCGAGGCCCGCCGAAGGTTCGTCGAGAAACAGGATGCCGGGGTCGAGCGCCATCGCGCGCGCGATCGCCGCGCGCTTCTGCATGCCGCCGGAGATTTCGTTCGGCAGGTGCCCGGTGAACTGGTCGAGGCCGACGAGCTCGAGCTTCATCCGCGAGATCAGGTCCATCGCCGGCATCGGCAGGTCCGTGTACTCCTCGAGCGGCAGCCGGACGTTCTCGAGCAGCGTCATCGAGCCGAACAGCGCTCCCGACTGGTACATGACGCCGAAGCCGCGCATGATCTCGCGCCGCTCGTCTCCCTCGGCCGCCGTGATGTCGCGCCCGTTGATGAGCACGCGACCTTCGAGCGGCGGGTAGAGGCTGATCATGTGCTTGAGCAGCGTGCTCTTGCCGCAGCCCGAGCCGCCGAGGATGACGAACACCTCGCCGGACTTCACCTCGAAGTCGAGCCCGCGCAGGATCACCTTCTCGTCGTAGCCGGCGGTCAGGTTCTCGACGCGGATGACTGGGTCGCCGAGGTTAGGTGCCCCCACGCTTGCGGCATTCACCGCGGCGCTGCCCCCCGAGGGGGAGCTATTCGCGCGGCCTCCGCCCTGTTGTGGAATCATCGCTGCGCCTCGCGGTCGGCCGCCGCCCACGCTCGCAGTCGCGCGCTTCGCGCCTGGGCTTCGCCCTGCTCGCAAAGACGTCCTTGGGACGGCCCGGCGGCGCTCATGTCAGATGTCCAGCATGAAATAGACGACGGCGAAGATTCCGTCGATGACCACGAGCAGGATGATGCCCGATACCACGGCGCGGGTCGCGCTGTCCCCGACCGCGGAAGCGCCCGCGGCGGTCTCGAGTCCGCGCAGGCAGCCCACGCCGGCGATCGTGATCGCGAAGACGAACGACTTCACGAAGCCGGCCATGAAGTCGGTAGGCGTCACCGCGCTGTCGACCTCCTTCAGGAACGTGACGAGCGGGATCGAGAACGACTGCATCGTCAGCGCGCCGCCGGCGAGGCCGACGAGCATCGCGAACAGCGTGAGGAGCGGCGTCATCAGGAGCGCGGCGATGATTCGCGGCACGACCAGGAAGCGCACCGGATCGAGTCCCATCGTCGTCAGCGCGTCGACCTCCTGGTTCACGTGCATCGTGCCTATCTCGGCTGCGAACGCCGCTCCCGTCCGGCCGGCCAGCAGGATCGCGGTCATCAGCGGCCCGAGCTCGCGCACCATCGCGATCCCGACGAGGTCGGCGACGAAGATCTCGGCGCCGAAGCGCCGCATCGGGACCGCGGACTGGAACGCGAGGATCAGACCGAGCAGGAACGAGATCAGCGCGACGATCGGCAGCCCGTCGGCGCCGACGCGCTCGCTTATGCGCCAGACGTCGCGCCAGCGCACGACCGTCGGGTGCAGCACGGCGTTCCCCATCGCCGCGACGCCCTCGCCGATGAACTCGACCTGGTTGCGGATGTCGCGCCAGATGCCGGCCGCGGTGCGCCCGATCTCCTCGACCACGGGTGCCCGCGGAGGCTCCGGATCGAGGTCGTGCTCGAGCCGCTGCGGATCGAACTGCCGGAACAGCGTCTCGTGCGCGGGCGTGAGGTTCGCGACCTCGACGGGCGCGGCGCGCGGATGCGCTACGAGGTCCACGAGGAGCGCGATGCCGGCGCCGTCGCAGTAGTCGATCCCGGAGGCGTCGACGGTCACGGGTCGCGTGGGCGCCTCCGCCAGCGCGCGATGCGCCTCCTCCCACAGTTGGCCGAGCGTGCTGGCGTCGAGGCGACCGGACAGCGCGAGCACGCGGCGGCCGTCGGGGGTGTCGCTGATCGCGAGCGCGGCCGTCGTCATGACAGCCGTCAGTTGACGAGTTCGACGTTGCGGCCCGAGATGCGGACCCGGTCGCCTTCCTGCACGTAAGGCTCGTAGCTGAGCTGCACGACACGCGTCTGCCCGGAATCGAGCTTCACCGTCACGTCCCAGCGCGGCTTCTCGTACGAATTGGGGGACTTCTGGTAGCCGGCGCCCCCCGCCGCGCCGACGATGACGAGACCCTGGTTCGAGAGCCCCGGGCCGATCTTGAACTGCGTCGCCGCGCGCGCGTCCTGGTGAAACCCGGTGTCGGTGCCGAGCGGCGTCCACTGCTCCTTGACGGTGGTCCGCTTGATCGACAGCACCTTGCCGCACTGAGCGCACTCGTCCGTCGGCGGAGCGGGAGCGGCCGCGGCGCTGCCGTTCGACGGCGGGGGGATCGGCGGAGGCGCCGTCTGCGCCTCGGCGAGCACCGCGGCGAGCGATACCGAGGCCGCGAACGCCGCGCGCGCGACTCTGGCGACGAAGGTCGAGGAGCCCATGGTCACTCCGGCAGCGTGTTCAGGTAGAACATCGAGTGCAAGAGCGGGCCCGGCTTGCCGAGGTTGCCGAGCCAGCGCAGGAAGATGGGGTCGATGTCGCCGGTGCGGTACAGCGCCGCGAGGGCACTGTTGATGACGAGGCGGAAGTCGGCGTCGTTGCGCGGCAGCGCGATCGCGTACGGTTCGAACGAAAAGTCCTCGCCGATGATCTCGTACGAATCGGGCGAGCTCGCGCGAATGCGGAAACCCGCGAGGACGACCCGGTCCCCCGCGTAGCCGTCGACCTTGCCTTGCGTCAGCAGCGCCATGCCTTCGGCGCCGTTCTTGACCGGCACCAGGATCGCGGGCGCCTCGGCGTTGGTCAGCGCCCGCGTGAGGCCGTGTTCCGTCGTCGTGCCCGCGATCACGGCGATCCGCTTGCCCTTCATGTCCTTGAGCCGCGCGAGCTTCGACTTCGTGCGGACGAGGACGCTGCCGCCGTCGACGAA
>DASQBO010000076.1:0-18609 GCA_035635175.1 Casimicrobiaceae bacterium
CGTGCTCCACGTCGTCCCCGCGGGCCGGCGCGCGAGGCGCGACGGCGCGGGCGTCGAGGTCTATTCGACCGAGCGCGCGTGCCCGGTGTGCAGCCGAAGCTTCCCGGTGCCCGATCCGCGGCTGTTCTCGTTCAACTCGAAGCACGGCTGGTGCCCCGAGTGCTTCGGCACCGGCGTGAAGCTCAGAGGCTTCGACGAAGAGCAGACCGGCGACGAGATCTGGTGGAACGAGTGGTACGAGGGCGACACTCGCGTCTGCGCGGCGTGCGGCGGCAGGCGTCTCAACCCCGACGCGCTCGCGGTCCGCTTCCGCGGTCGCTCGATCGCCGATCTCGCCGCGCTGCCTGCGAGCGAGGCCGAGCGCTTCTTCGCCTCGCTTGCGCTCGAGGGGCGCGACGCCGCGATCGCGCGCGACATCGTCGCCGAGCTCGCGTCGAGGCTTGCTTTCCTGATCGACGTGGGCCTCGGCTACCTCGCGCTCGACCGCGCGGCGCCGACGCTCTCGGGCGGCGAGGCGCAGCGCATCCGGCTCGCCGCGCAGCTCGGCTCGAACCTGCGCGGCGTCTGCTACATCCTCGACGAGCCGACGATCGGGCTGCACCCGCGCGACAACCGCGTGCTGCTCGACACGCTCGCGAAGCTCGAGGCGAAGGGCAACACGCTGGTCGTCGTCGAGCACGACGAGGAAACGATCCGCCACGCCGCGCACGTGATCGACCTCGGCCCCGGCGCCGGCAGCCGCGGCGGCGAAGTCGTCGCGCAGGGCAGCGCCGACGACCTGATGCGCTCGCCCCAGTCGGTGACGGGACGCTTCCTCGCCACGCCCCTCGCGCATCCGCTCGTCGCGGCGCGCGCCACCACCCGTCGCTCGCCGGCGCTCGTGGTCGGCGGCGCGAGGCTGCACAACCTGCGCAACCTCACCGTGCGCATACCGCTCTCGCGGCTGATCGCGGTGACCGGCGTCTCGGGCAGCGGCAAGAGCACGCTGGCGCGCGACATCGTGTACGCGAACCTGTGCGAGCTTCTCGCCGGGCGGCGCCGCCGCAAGGCCTTCGCGCCGGCCGGATGCAAGTCGATCGCGGGCTGGCAGGAGTTCGACCGCGTGCTCGAAGTCGACCAGGCGCCGATCGGCAAGACGCCGCGCTCGTGCCCGGCGACGTACGTCGGCTTCTGGGACGCGATCCGGCGGCTGTTCGCCGACACGACCGAGGCGCGCATGCGAGGCTACACGGCGAGCCGGTTCTCGTTCAACGCGCCGGGTGGCCGCTGCCCCGAGTGCGAGGGCCAGGGCGTCAAGACGATCGAGATGAGCTTCCTGCCGGACGTCAAGGTCGCGTGCGAAGCGTGCGGCGGCGCGCGCTTCAACGCGGAGACGCTGGCGGTCAGGTGGCGCGGGCGTTCGATCGCCGACGTGCTCGCGATGAACGTCGACGAGGCGGTCGAGTTCTTCGCCGCGCACCGCGCGATCCATCACGCGCTGCGGCTGCTGCAGGACGTCGGCCTCGGCTATCTCACGCTCGGGCAGCAGAGCCCGACGCTCTCCGGCGGCGAGGCGCAGCGGATCAAGCTCGTGACCGAGCTCGCGAAGGCGCGCTCGGATCCCGCGCGGCCGCGCGGCCCCGCCGGCTCGCGGACGCTCTACGTGCTCGACGAGCCGACGGTCGGGCTGCACATGGCCGACGTCGAGAAGCTGATCCGGGTGCTGCACAGGCTGGTCGACGCCGGCAACACGGTGGTCGTGATCGAGCACAACCTCGACGTCATCGCCGACGCCGACTGGGTGATCGACCTCGGGCCCGCAGGCGGCGCCGAGGGCGGGCGCATCGTCGCCGAAGGACCGCCGCGCGAAATCGCGGCGCGGCCGGGCGGCTCGCACACGGCGGCGATGCTCGCGCGGTTCGTCGCGCGGCGCCCCGCGGCGGCGGCCTGACGGAGAAGCGTCGGCGAAGCGTCGCAGCGTCCGGCTGCCGGGCCCCGACGAGGCTCATCCGGCGGCCGCGCCGCCCTTCGCCACCGTTGCCGCGACGGCGAGGAACGCACCCCAGGGAACTCGATCCGGGATGATCCGCTCGGCCACTCGCGCGAGCGGCGAGCCCGACGGCAGGTACACTGCCGTTCGGACGTCGACGGCTTCGAGCGCGAGCGGACGGAGCGCGCGCAGGACCGTGTCCGCCTCGTCCCAGCGCGCGCCGGCATAGGCACCCGACCCGCCGCCGCGGCCCTTGTCGCGCCAGAGCAGGCTGCGCCGGTTGAGCAGTCCCACCGCGAAGCCGCGCCGGGAAACACGGACGAGCTCGGCCACAGCCCGCGTCCAGTCGTCGACGAAGCACAGGCTCGTCACCGCGATCGCGTGATCGAAACCCCGATCGCGAAACGGCAGCCGGCAAGCGTCGCCCTGCACGTAACGGATCGCGCCGGGCGAACGCCTGCTCGCGAATTCGAGACTGTCGCCGCTGCGGTCGAGTCCCGTCACCGCGATACCGGCGGCATGAAACCGGCGGGTGAACCACCCGGTGCCGCACCCGACGTCGAGCAGCGTCGATCCGCGCGTCGCGCCGAGCATGCGCTCGAGGAGGTGGAATTCGCTCTCGCCGATCCAGCGCCCGCGCGGCGTCGCATACCACGCGTCGTAGCGCGCAGCTTCCGTCGCCTTCTCGCGCCGCGTCAGTGGACTTCCTCCCCACGGCGCATCGTCGCGGGTCAGCGCATGGCCGCGGGCATGCGCAACCCTCCGGTCACGCCGGGACGAACTTGAGCGCGACGCCGTTGTTGCAGTAGCGCAGGCCCGTGGGCTTCGGGCCGTCGTCGAAGATGTGGCCCTGGTGCCCGCCGCAGCGCGCGCAGTGGTACTCGGTGCGCGGGTAGATGAGCTTGTAGTCGACGGTGGTCTCGACGCGGCCCTTGATGCAATCCCAGAAGCTCGGCCAGCCGGTGCCGCTGTCGTACTTGGTCTTCGACTCGAACAGCGGCAGCGCGCAGCCGGCGCAGACGAACGTCCCTTTGCGCTTCTCGTCGTTGAGGGGGCTCGTGAACGGCCGCTCGGTGCCCTCCTGGCGCAGCACGCTGAACTGAGCGGGCGTGAGCAGCACGCGCCACTCGTCCTCGGTCTTCACGACCTTGCCGATGAACGCCGGCGCCTCGGCGGCGAAGGCGCCGGGCACGGCGCTCGCCGCGAGCGCGATCGCGGCGCGTTCCAGGAAACGTCGACGATCCATGAGCAGCCTCCGGGGCCGAAACTACCGCATTGGTCGGCCGCCTCGGCGCCGTCTTACGGCGCGGGCCGGCCCGGTAGTCAGACCCCGCGCGCCTTCGCAGGTTTCAGTCCGCGGGAGCCCTGTGCGAGCTTGCCCGCGGGGAGCGTCCCGGAAACCCGTGCCTTGGTCCGGACGGCCTTGGCGCCGTTGCCGCCCGCATGGGCCGGCAGCGTCTCGCCGGTCTCGAGCCAGTGGCGGACGCGGAGCGCGTCGGCGACGCGCGTGAACTTGCCCGCCGAGTCGAGCAGGACGATGACGAAGGGCCGGCTGCCGATCGTCGCCAGCATCACGAGGCACTTGCCCGCCTCGCGGATGTATCCCGTCTTCGAGAGCTGGATGTCCCACTGGCTGTTCTTGACCAGCTTGTTCGTGTTGTTGAACGCCAGGAGCCGCCCGCTCGGCCCGGCCTCGACGTAGTGGCTGCCGGTCGTGCTGAACTCGCGGATCAGGGGGTATTGCGCGGCCGCGCCGACGACGAGGGCGAGGTCGCGCGCCGTCGACACGTTGTCGGGCGAGAGGCCGGTCGGGTCGGCGTAGTGCGTGTGCGTCATCCCGAGCGCCTGCGCCTTCGCGTTCATCGCCGCGACGAACGCGGGCGTACCGCCGGGATACGATCGCGCGAGCGAGGACGCCGCCCGGTTCTCGGACGACATGAGCGCGAGCCGCAGCATCTCGCGCCGCGTGAGCTCCGTGCCGAGGCCCAGCCTCGAGCGCGTGCCCTTCACGTAATCGAAATCGTCCATGTCGATCGCGATCGGCTCTTCCAGCGACTGGCCGCCCTCGAGCGTCACGATCGCGGTCATGAGCTTCGTCAGCGACGCGATCGGCGTGACCTCGTCGGCGGATTTCGTGTAGAGCGGGTGGTTGTCCGTGGCGTCCAGGACGAGCACATTCGCCGAGGCGAGCTTGAGCTTCGCCGGGTCGAGTGCGACCGGGCCCTGCGCGGATGCGGCGGCCGCGGCCGTCGCCGCGAATAGCCCAGCAAAAACAGAGAGGAACCGTAAATTCATCGCGTCGGACCTGAGGATCGGCAGTTTTATAACACAGAGCCCGAGCCGCCGCCAATACCCGAATCAATTCATGGAAATAGCCGCTCTCGGGCGGCCATGGACGCTCCGCGGCACCTCGCGGCGACCGGGTCAACCCGCTACGGGAGCCTCGGGATCGATCTCGGTGTCGAGCGGCGCGTCCCTGCTCAACGCGCCAGCCTCCGCCGCCGCTGACTCGGACCGCACCCTCGCGGAGCTCGCTTCCTCGCGCCCTGCCTCGGTCTGCTGCAGCGCCCACATGCGCGCGTACACGCCGTTCGCTGCAAGAAGCGCGCCATGGGTCCCGCGTTCGACGATCCGGCCGTGGTCGAGCACGAGGATCTCGTCGGCGTCGACGATCGTGGACAGCCGGTGGGCGATCGTGAGCGTCGTACGGTCCTGCGCGATCCGCCGCAGCTCGGCCTGGATGGCCTTCTCGGACCTGGAGTCGAGGGCCGAGGTCGCCTCGTCGAAGATCAGGATCCGCGGATCCTTGAGCACCGCGCGCGCGATCGCGACCCGCTGCTTCTCGCCGCCCGAGAGCTTCAACCCCCGCTCGCCCACCGGCGTCGCGTAGCCCTCCGGCGTGCTCTCGATGAAGGCGTGGATCTGCGCGAGCCTCGCCGCGGCGACGATCTCGTCGTGCGTCGCGCCGGCCCGGCCATAGGCGATGTTGTACTCGATCGTGTCGTTGAAGAGCACCGTGTCCTGCGGCACGATGCCGATCGCGGCGCGCACGCTCGCCTGCTGCACCGCGCGCACGTCCTGCCCGTCGATCAGGATGCGGCCGCCGGTCACGTCGTAGAACCGGAACAGGAGCCGCGACAGCGTGCTCTTGCCGGCGCCCGACGGGCCGACGACCGCGACGGTCCGCCCCGCCGGGATCGTGAACGACACGTCGAACAGGATCTGCCGGTTCTTCTCGTAGCCGAAGTCGACGTGATCGAAGCGGACCTCGCCGGGGCCGACGACGAGCGCCGGGGCGCCAGGAGCGTCGGCGACCTCGGTGTGCTCCTTCGAGAGCGCGAACATCCGCTCCATGTCGGCGAGCGCCTGCTTGACCTCGCGATACAGGACGCCCAGGAAGTTGAGCGGGATGTAGAGCTGGATCATGAACGCGTTGACGAGGACGAGGTCGCCGACCGTCATCGTCCTGTCGACCACGCCCACCGTCGCTCGCCACATGATCAGCGTCACCGCGATCGCGACGATGGCGCTCTGCGAGACGTTGAGCAGCGAGAGCGACGTCTGGCTCTTCACCGCCGCCTGCTCCCAGCGCTGCAGGCTCTCATCGTAGCGCCGCGCCTCCCACTCCTCGTTGCCGAAGTACTTGACCGTCTCGTAGTTGAGCAGGCTGTCGATCGCGCGCGTGTTCGCCTTCGAGTCGAGCTCGTTCATCTGCCGCCGGAACCCGGTGCGCCACTCGGTGATCGCGATGGTGGCGAAGATGTAGAGCGACAGCGCGACGAGCGTGATCGCGATGAACGCCCAGTCGTAGCGGGCGATCAGGATCGCCGAGACGAGGCCGATCTCGACCAGCGTCGGCAGGATCGAGAACAGCGTGAAGCTGATGAGCGTGGAGATCCCGCGCTGGCCGCGCTCGACGTCGCGCGTGAGGCCGCCCGTCTGCCGCGCGAGGTGGAAGCGCAGCGACAGCGCGTGCAGGTGGCGGAAGACCTCGAGCGCGATCGTGCGCACCGCGCGCTGCGTCACCTTGGCGAACAGGAACTCGCGGAGCTCGGTGAAGAACGTCGTCGACAGCCGCAGCACGCCGTAGGCGACGAGGAGCGCGAGCGGCACCGTGAGGATCGCCAGCGTCGGATCGAGGCGGTCGACGATCTGCTTCAGGAGCAGCGGCACACCGACGTTCGCGACCTTGGCGCCGATCAGCGCGGCGAGCGCCGCGAGGACGCGTCCCTTGTACGCCCACAGATACGGCAGCAGCGTGCCGATCGTGTGCCAGTCCCCCCCCTTGGCGGGGCCGGGCAGCGAACGCGACGAGCTTCCGGAGGAGTGCCGCATGCCGCGCAGTTTAGGGCCTGTTCACGCTTTGGGCACGAATGCGTTGCACGGCCGAAAACGCCCGGCGCAAGGCGCGAAGGCGAAGGCGGGTCGTGAACCCGGCGAGGCTTTGCAACGTCGCGATGGGCGTTTTCGGCGGCAACCCGAAGGGAGCGGAGCCCCGGGGCGCCACTCTTCGTTGCCCTCCTCGCCAAGACACCCGGTCTTGGCGTCGTCGGGCGCCTCGATTGGCGCCCCATGCCACCCGCTCGCGTTCGCGCCCATAGTGTGAGCAGGCCCTCAGCTCTCCTCGTCCGCCCGCTCGGGCGGCGGCGACCGCCTCGGCCCTCCGCCGCGGAACCACTCGTTGCCGCCGTAGCCGAGAAGTCCCATCGAGACGCGCACGACCGCGTAGGCCATCCAGACGAGCGCCTTGTACGCGCGCGGGCGCCCCTTCCAGTGCTGCGGCGCGAGCGGCCGGGCGCCGCGCTCGATCATCCGGACGAGCTCGTCCCGGAGCTGTCCCGTGAAATAGGGGTCGCGGACGACGATGTTCGCCTCGCGCGCCATGAGCAGGCTGTACGGGTCGATGTTCGACGAGCCGACCGTGGCCCAGCGGCCGTCGATCACGGCGACCTTCGCGTGCAGGAACGAGCGGTGGTACTCCTGGATGCCGATCCCGGCCGCGAGCAGCTGGCCGTAGAGCGCGCGCGAGGCGTAGTGGAGAAGGACGTACTCGACGCGCGCCTGCAGGAGCAGCGTGACGCGCACGCCACGGCTCGCGGCGGCGATCAGCGCGCGGCGGAAGCGGATCCCGGGGAAGAAGTACGCGTTCGCGATGAGGATCTCCTGCTTCGCCGTCCGGATCGCCGCCAGGTACGCGCTCTCGATGTCGCGGCGGTGGCGGAGGTTGTCGCGGAGGACGAACTTCGCCGTCTGCGCGCCGGCGCGCGGGACGTGCGGCGGCTCGGGGAAGAGCGGCACCTCGCTCGACTGGAACTGGACGAGCTCGTTGATCGCCCACACGCGCTGCATGGTGCCGACGATCGATGCGACGAGCGGGCCTTCGACGCTGACCGCGAAGTCGACGCGCGGCGGCCGCTGCCCGGGCGTGTTGACGTCGTCGATGACGTTGATGCCGCCGATGAACGCGATCCGCCCATCGACCTGCACGAGCTTGCGGTGCAGCCGTCGCAACCGGTGCGAGCGGAACTGCCACGGCGCGACCTCGGGGCGGTACTTGAGCAGCGTGACGCCGCCGGCGATCAGCGTTGCCTCGAGCGAACGCGTGAGGTAGTGCCGCGCGCCCCAGCCGTCGACCATCACGCGCACCGCGACGCCGCGCGCCGCGGCTCGCGCGAGCGCCGCCGCGACGATGCGCCCCGCGTCGTCGTCGGCGAAGATGTAGGTTTCGAGCCAGATCTCGCGCTGGGCGCGGTCGAGGGCGCCGACGAGCGCCGGAAAGTATTCGCCGCCGCTGCGCAGGAGGGCGACGCGGTTGCCGGGGACGAACCGCGTCATCGCGGCCGCCGCGCGGTGTCGAACGTGGCCGCGAGCGCCGCGTGGTCGGACATCCTCCGGCCGGAGCGGTACGCGTAATGGACGTGGGCGTCGCGGATCGCGAGGCCGCGCGCGTAGATCCGGTCGAGCCGGAACACCGGCATGACCGACGGAAACGTCCGCGCCGGCCGACCGCGCACCGATTCGAACACTTCGTGCACGCCGAGCTCGTCGACGAGCGCGCGGTTCGCCCGGTGGCGCCAGTCGTTGAAGTCTCCTGCGATCACGAGCGGCGCGTCTTCCGGCACCGTCTCGCGGATCCGATCGCAGAGCGCCTGGATCTGCCGCTGCCGGCCGCGCTCGAAGAGCCCGAGGTGGACGTTGATGCAGTGCACGGTCGGGCCGCGCGCGCCGAGCTTGATCTCGCAGTGGAGGAGCCCGCGGCTTTCGAAGGAATGCGCCGAGATGTCGAGGTTCTCGTGCGTCGTGATCGGATAGCGCGACAGCATCGCGTTGCCGTGGTGGCCGTGGCGGGTGATCGCCGTGCGGCCGTAGGCAATCTCGTGCCAGTTCGTGTCGGCGATGAATTCGTGCTGGGGCTTCGCGGGCCAGTCACGGTGGCGCGCCGCGTGTCGCTCGTGCGCGCCGACGACTTCCTGCAGGAACACGATGTCCGCGTCGAGCCCCACGAGCCGGTCGCGCAGCTCGTGGATCACCATCCGCCGGTTGAGTTGGGAGAATCCCTTGTGGATGTTGTAGGTTGCGACGGTGAAGCGCATGGCGGGACGCGGCGGAGACGCGCGTCCATTCTAACCCATGGCGGCGACCGCCTTGCCCGCGCCGTCAGGACGCGGCCGCGCGCTCCCGCCGCGGCGCGAGCGAGTCGCGCACACGCATCGCCGCACCGATCGCGACGCACATCGTCGCGAACGCGACCCACGCCGAGGGCCGCAGCAGCGGCATGCCGACGAGGACGAGCCCGTCGTTGCTGCCGGGAATCCACAGGCTGCCCCACCCCATCAGCGCACCGCCCGTGACGCATCGCGCGAGCTGCGCGAAGGATATCGCGGTGCTGCGGAGACGGCCCGCCGTCCAGCCGCCGGCCAGCGCGCCCGTGAACAGCGCGATCAGCAGCGCGGCGCGCGCGAAGACGTTCGCGGCCACGCCGCGAGCGAGCTCCGCGAGCACGTCCGTGTACGCCCACGCGCCGCCGACCAGGAGCAGCAGGACCACGAAGGTCACCCCGATGACCGCCGTCGCCGCGTGCGGCGACCAGAGATCCGCGAGCGCCGTGCGGACGCGCCCGCCGGACGGTCCCGCATCGCCGGCGCCCGCGAACGCGCGTCCGAGGCGCAACGCGGCGAAGGCGACGAAGAGAGCAGCGACGCCGGGCGCCGCGGCGAGCACCGGCGAAGGATGCGGAAGCACGTGAGCGCCCGCCTTCGGGAGCGCGTTCGCGAACGCCACGCACCCGGCATAGAACCCGAGCGGGGTCGCCGCGTACGCCCATTCGCCCGAACCGAGGCGCGCGATCGCGCCGAACACGCACGCGCCGTTTACGTAGGCGCCCAGGCCGAGCAGCGCCCCTCCGATGACGGTCGCCGCGGTGACGGCGGTCCCGGCCGGCATGGCCGGCAGCACGCGCAGCGTCTGCGCGATCGCGAGGCCGCCGACCACCCAGACCGACGCCTCGACCACCGCGGCGAGGCGCCGAAAGGCGCCGCGCCGCACGACCTCGTCGACGGCGGCCACGGTGCAGGTCGCCCCGCGCTGGATCGCAAAGCCCATCAGGCCTGCGCACGCGGCGGCCACGAGGAACGCCGCGCCGGTGAGCACGATCTGCATGATTCCGTTTGAGCGAACGCGCAGCGCGGGAAACGGAGGGCTCGCTTACATCATCCGCGCCATCGTCTCCGGCTTCTTGTCGTTGACGATGTCGGCGATGGTCAGCACCACGGTGACGCTGCCTTCGTTCTTCCACCAGTGCTTGAGGCCGCTCGACTCGCGACCGATCTCGCCCGCCTTGTGCAGGATCGGCACCGTGCACTGGCTCGAGTATTCGTAGATCTGGCCCTGGTTCACCATGATGAGCGCTGGCCGGTCGGAGTGCGAGTGCAGCGGCACGACGCCGCCGGGGACGATCTCCATGTGGCGGTAGCGAAGGCGGCGTTGCGGAAGATTCACCGCCTCCATCGAGAGATCGATCGACGAAAGCTCCATTTCGGTGACACCGACGGGGGCGGTCGCGGCGCCGGCCAGCGGGTTCGGGCCGACTTTGCCCGCGGGGCATTCGCCGGCGAGCGCGGACGTCGCCGCCAGGGTGATGAGACCGGCGAGCAGTGCGGAGGTGATGCAACGATTGCGGATCATGGGCATTCTCCTCGGAAGTGAAATGACGGTTGGATGGCGTCGGCCCGGCGCGGAGGCGCGATGCGGCGTTCCCGATGGAACGGCGACGACGCTGCGGAGATAGTCGCAGCGACGCGCGCGGGCTTACGCATGCGCGCGATGTTTTTCGCTCGTCACGCGGCACGCAGCCGCGCGGCCGGATCGTCGTCACGCGACGCCTCCGGACGCGGCCGCTCGTCCTCGAGATCGCGGCTCCGCGCGAAGCGCACGTGGGTGATGTCGGCGGGAAAGAACATCCCCCACGTCCATTCGACGAGGAGCCTGAGCTTGCGGCCGAAGGTCGGCATCTGCGCGAGGTAGTACGCACGCCACAGGAGCCACGCGGGCAGGCCCCACAACGGAATGCCGCCCACGAGCGCCACGCCGTTCAGGTGCCCGATCCCCGCCATCACGCCCCGGCCCTGATAGCCGAACGCGCGCGTCGGCCCGCCCGCCAGCACGGCGAGAAGGCTCCGTGCGGCGTGGCGCGCCTCGCGCACCGCGAATTGCGCGGTCGCCGGCGCGACCTTGCCGTCGCGGGCGTTGACGACCAGCGCGCAATCGCCGATCGCCCAAAGCCCCGGCATGTCGCGCACCGAGAGGTCGGGATTGACGACGATGCGCCCGCGCTCGACCGGAATCGTCATGCGCTCGACCAGCGCGTCGGGCCGGGTGCCGATCGTGCAGATCACCGTTGCCGCCGGAATCGAGCTGCCGTCGCGCAGCGCCACGGCGCGCTCGCCGACGAACGTCGCGCGAACGCCCGTGCGCACGTCGACCCCGCGCGCGGCGAGCGACCAGTGGGCCGCCACGCCGAGCCGCTCGGGCAGCTCCGGAAGGAGCCGCGGCTGCTCGTGCAGCAGCGTCACCCGAAGCTCATCCGGCGCGGCACGGGGATAGTAGCGCCGCAGCCCGCGCAGGCAGTCGACGATCTCGCCGGCAGTCTCCACGCCGGAGAATCCCCCGCCGATCACGACGAACCGTCCCAGGCGCCGGCGGATCGCCGGATCGGCCTCGAGCTCGATCTGTGCGACGCGGCGGAGCACGGTGTTGCGGATGTGCATCGCGTCGCCCACGGTCTTGAGCGGCAGCGCGTGCTCGGCCTGGCCCGGAATGAGATCCTCGCGCGCGCGGTTGCCGAAGGCGAGCACGAGGTGCTCGTACGCGATCGCGAGCTCGCCCGCCAGCGTCGCGGCCGTCAACGTCCGGCGCGCGGCGTCGACGGCGACGACGCGGCCCATCACGAAGCGCGTCCGGCGCAGCGTCAGCCGGATGGGCGCGACCGCCTGCTCGGGGAAGATCGAGGCTCCGACGACCTCCGGCAGCAACGGATTGAAAGTCGTGTAGCTCTCCTCGCTGACGAGCACGAGCTCGTAACCCGCAGGCAGCCTGCCGTCGAGGGCCCGCGCGAGCTCGGTGCCCGCGAAGCCGCCGCCGACGATGACGATGGATCGGAGTGTCGCGCTCACGTTCGGTCTCCTCGATGCACGATGGTCGGGCCCGCGTTCGTCGCGCGGTGCGGCGACGGCTTACACGGACCCGGCTGCGAGTATCCGTAAGGTATCTTGCGGCCGCGTGACTAACGACACGATCGGGCCCGTCCGGGCCCTCCGCTCGGCCGCGCGGTCCACCTCCTGCCGTGCGCCCGCTCGCGGCTTCGGCCCGGACGCCCGCCCGACGCTCTTCTCGCAACCCTGTCGGAGCACTGCATGCTGAAAGGACGCACCGCCCTCGTCACCGGCTCGACGAGCGGCATCGGACTGGGAATCGCCGGCGCTCTCGCCGCGCAGGGCGCGAACGTGGTCCTGAACGGCTTCGGCGACGACGCCGCGATCGAGCGCCTCCGCGCGAGACTGGCCGCGGAGCACGGCGTCGCCGTCGCCTACGACGGCGCGGACCTCACGCAGGAGGACGCGATCGTAGCGATGATGGCGAAGGCGATCGAGGGGTTCGGCGCGATCGACATCCTCGTCAACAACGCAGGGATCCAGTTCGTGGCGCCGATCGACGAGTTTCCGGTGGCCCGCTGGAACCAGATCATCGCGCTCAACCTCACCGCGTCGTTCCACACGATCCGCCTGGCGCTTCCGGCGATGAAGGCCCGCAAGTGGGGGCGCATCGTCAACATCGCGTCGGCGCATGCGCTGGTGGCGAGCCCGTACAAGTCGGCGTACGTCGCGGCGAAGCACGGCATCGCCGGCCTCACCAAGACCGTGGCGCTCGAGGTGGCGACGTTCGGGATCACGATGAACGCCATCTGCCCGGGCTACGTCTGGACGCCGCTCGTCGAGAAGCAGATTCCCGACACGGCCAGGGCGCGCGGCATCACCGAGGAGCAGGTGAAGAACGACGTGCTCCTGCACGCGCAGCCGACGAAGAAATTCGTTCAGGTCGACGAGGTGGCCGCGCTGACGCTGCACCTCGTGAGCGATGCGGCCGCTTCGATCACCGGCTCGATCATTCCCCTCGACGGCGGCTGGACCGCCCAGTGACGGAGGCCTCCATGAAATCGCGACGCCCGTCGCTTCCGGGACAGGTCGTGCTCGTGCTGCAGGGCGGCGGCGCGCTCGGCGCCTATCAGGTCGGCGTCTACGAGGCGCTGCACGAAGCCGGGATCGAGCCCGACTGGGTGATCGGCACGTCGATCGGCGCGATCAACGCGGCTCTGATCGCGGGCAATCGGCCCGAGGACCGTGGCGCGCGCCTCCGCGAATTCTGGCGGCACGTCGAGCAGGACACGGGCCGCGACCTGGCGCGCTTCCTCGTCGGCCTCTCGAACGTCCCCGCGAACGTGGCAACGGTCACGCGCGGCATCCCTGCCTTCTTCGCGCCGTACCCGCTCGCGTGGGCGGGACCCCACGTGCCGCTCGGCGTCGAACGCGCCGCGTACTACACGACGGCGCCGCTGCGCGAGACGCTCGCGCCGCTCGTCGACTTCGACGTCTGCAACGGGCACCGGATCCGGCTCACCGTCGGCGCCGTCAACGTGCGCAACGGCGAGATGCGCTACTTCGACAGCCGCGACACGCCGCTCGCGCTCGATCACGTGCTCGCGTCGGGCGCGCTGCCGCCCGCCTTCCCCGCGGTGCGCATCGACGGCGATCCGTACTGGGACGGCGGAATCTACTCGAACACGCCGATCGAAGCGGTGCTGGATGACATGCCG
The DNA here is from genome assembly GCA_035635175.1 of Casimicrobiaceae bacterium. GTDB lineage: Bacteria > Pseudomonadota > Gammaproteobacteria > Burkholderiales > Casimicrobiaceae > CAIWHR01. The sequence goes on from DASQBO010000076.1 coordinate 13,338, forward strand.
CGCAGGAGCTCGCTGATCTTCGCCGTCAACATGTGGAATCCGGAGGGCCCCGAGCCCGAGACGATCTGGCAGGTATTGGGGCGGCACAAGGACATCCAGTACGCGAGCCGCGCGCAGAGTCACATCGCGCGGCAGAAGCAGATCCATCACCTGCGCCACGTGATCCGGGAGATCGCCAGGCACGTGCCGCCGAAGCTCCTCGCGACACCCGAGCTGGCCGAGCTCGCGTCCTGGGGCTGCGGAACGACGATGCACGTCGCGCGGCTCGTCGCGCCCAAGCTCGACGGCGAGGACCACACGAAGGACATCGACTTCACGCCGGCCGGGATCCGTGCCCGCCGGCAGGCGGGCTACGCCGCGGCGCGGCGGATCCTCGCCCGCGCGCCCTGGGAGGCGCCCGTCGACCCGATCGAGGGCGTCATCCTCCACGACGTCGAGCCCGCGGCAAGCCACGCCGGCGCGTCCCGCCGTTCGCCCGAGCGGACGCGCCGTGCACGCGCCGGGCCGCGTGCCGCGCCGTAAGGCCGTGGCCAAGGCGGCGACGAATCGGGCTGGCCCGCACGCCCGCATGGCGCGGCAGACCTCGACGTGGGTTCGATCCTCGACTGCCGGAGCGCGACCCGGCTGATTTCGCGCGAGCTGGACGGCCCGCTCCCGTGGGGCCTGCGCGCCCTGCTGCGCTTCCACCTCTTCTGGTGCGGCCCCTGCCGGCGCTTCCTGCGGCAGGTCGTCCTCGTGCGATCCGCGATGCGACGCGAGCGAAGTTGACCGTCGCGCGTGCTCGCGCGAACATGCGGCCCGCGTCCCGCCGGAACCACCCCCGGGCGAGTAAGGTAGGCGCCCATGTCGCGACCAACGGACCAGACGGGCGTCGTGCCTGTCGATCCTGCCCACAACCCACCGGAGATTTCCTCATGAGTCAGTCGTCCACGCTCCAAGCGGCGCTTGCCGGCATCCTCGCGCTAGGCCTCGTCGCTTCGTCCGCTGCGCAACCCGCCCCTCAGCCGAAGGACAGCGAGAAGTGCTACGGCATCGCCAAGGCCGGGAAGAACGACTGCGGCACCGCCAAGCACGCCTGCGCCGGCCTCGGCGCGAAGACCGACAACGACCCGAGCGAGTGGAAGTACGTGGCGAAGGGGACGTGCGAGAAGGTCGGCGGCAAGATGCAGCCGGCCAAGATGTAACGGACCGCGGGCATCGTTTCGGCCGGCCGCGCGGGATGCCGTCCGGCCGGCTTCCTTCATGACCACCACGCGGAGCCCCGTCGCCGGCTGCGGCATCGGGCTGCGCTCGCCGCACGTGCGGCAAGTGCAGGACGAGCGGCCCGGGGTGCCGTGGCTCGAGGTCCACAGCGAGAACTTCTACGTCGACGGCGGCCCGGCGCTCGCGGCGCTGCTGCGCCTGCGCGCCGACTACCCGCTGTCGCTCCACGGCGTCGGCATGTCGCTCGGATCGACGGACCCGCTCGACCGCGGCCATCTCGCGAAGCTCGCGCGCCTGATCGCGCGCACGGAGCCCGCGCTCGTCTCGGAGCACCTGTGCTGGAGCGGCGTCGGCGGCCGCTCGCTCAACGACCTGCTGCCGCTTCCGTACACCGAGGAGGCGCTGGCGCACGTCTGCACGCGCATTGCGGAGGTCCAGGATTTCATCGGCCGCGAGCTGCTGGTCGAGAACGTTTCGACGTACCTCGCGTTCGCCGACGCGACGATCCCCGAGTGGGAGTTCGTCGCCGCCGTCGCGCGCCGCACCGGCTGCAGGCTGCTCTGCGACGTGAACAACGTCTACGTGAACGCCGTGAATCACGGTTTCGACGCCGACGCGTACCTGGCCGCGCTGCCACGGGAGGCAATCGCCGAGATCCACCTCGCCGGCTTCGACGCGAGCGGGCCGTGCCTGATCGACACGCACGGCGCGCCGGTCGCGCCGGACGTCTGGGCGCTCTACCGGCGCGCCATCGCGCGCTTCGGCCCGGTGCCGACGCTGATCGAGTGGGACACCGACATTCCGCCGCTCGCGACGCTGCTCGCCGAGGCGGCGACGGCGCAATCGATCCTGGACAGCCGCGATGCCCTCGCTGCGTGAGCTGCAGGCCGGCTTCGCGGCGGCGCTCCTCGCGGGCGACGCCGCGCCGCCACCGTTCGCGACGATCCCGCCGGAGCGCGCGGCCGAGCGCATCGCCGTCTACCGCCGGGCGTTGTTCGCGAACTACCGCAACGCGCTCGGCGCGACGTACCCGGTCGTCGCGCGGCTCGTCGGCGCGCCGTTCTTCGGAGCCGCGGTCGACGCCTTCGTCCGCGCGCACCCGTCGAGGTCGGGCGACCTCAACGTCTATGGCGACGCGTTTCCGGCGTTCCTCGGGCGCTACCCGCCCGCGGCCGGACTGCCGTACCTCGCGGACGTCGCGCGGCTCGAATGGGCGCAGGACGAGGCGAACCGCGCGGCGGAGCCCCATGCCACGCCGGACGACGTGCTGGCTGCGCTCGCCGCGCTCGCGCCGGAGGCGCTGCCGGCGGCCCGGCTCGCGCTCGCGCCTTCCTGCCGGCTCGTTGCCTCGGCCTACCCGGTGCTGCGGATCTGGCGGTCGAACCAGCCCGACTGCGAGGGCGAGGGTCGCGTGTCTCTCGCCGAAGGCGGCGACGCGCTGCTCGTCCGGCGCGAAGATGGGGGCGTGACCATCGAACGGCTCGCCGCCTCCGAATTCGCGTGGCTCGACGCACTCGCGCGGGATGCTCCGCTCGCGGCCGCGATCGAGATCGCTGCGGCGACCGCCGCGCCATTCGATCTCATGGCCGTGCTGCGGCAACGCATTGCCGACGGCACGTTGGCCGGCGTCGTCGCCCCTGCCCCGCTGTAAGGCCACCGCGACCGTCGCGACCCATGGCAGGACCCGACCGGGAGGACAAGACCATGGAGACCGTCGCCTCGCCGCCGCCCGCGGCCCCGTCACCCGCGCGCCGCCTCGCCGCACTCTACGCGGCCGCGGCGGGCCTGCTCGACCGCCTGCAGCCGCTCTTCGCGCTCGCGCTCAGGATCTACGTCGCGCGCGTGTTCTTCGATTCCGGGCTGATCAAGCTCGGCAACTGGGCCGGGACGCTCGGACTCTTCGAGAACGAGTTCCACGTGCCGCTGCTGCCGCCCCACGCCGCGGCCGTGCTCGGGACCGCCGCCGAGCTCGGGCTGCCGGTCTTCCTCTTTCTCGGGCTCGGAACACGCGCCGCGGCGTTCGCGCTCTTCGTCTTCAATCTGGTCGCCGTCATCTCGTACCCAGACCTCTCCGACGCCGGACTCAAGGACCACGTCGTCTGGGGAACGATGCTGCTCGTGACGCTCTTCTACGGACCCGGCAAGATCTCCGTCGACGCCTGGCTCGGCCGCCGGCTCGGCGACGGCCGATAGCTACGCGTCCGGAAACCGGTACTCGCGGAACTGCTCGCGCAGCTTCACCTTCAGCAGCTTGCCGGTCGCCGTGTGCGGCAGCTCGTCGACGAACGCGACGTCGTCGGGCAGCCACCAGCGCGCGACCCTGCCTTCGAGGAACCCGAGCATCTCGTCGCGGGTGAGCGCCTGCCCCGCTTTGCGGACGATGACGAGGAGCGGCCGCTCCTGCCACTTCGGGTGGGCGACGCCGATCACCGCCGCTTCGGCGACCGCGGGATGGCCCATCGCCGCGTTCTCGAGCTCGATCGACGAGATCCACTCCCCGCCCGACTTGATCACGTCCTTCGCCCGGTCCGTGATGTGCATGTAGCAGTCCGGATCGATCGTCGCGATGTCGCCGGTGTCGAAGAAGCCCTGCGCGTCGAGGACGCCGGCGCCTTCCTCCCTGAAATAGCCGGCTGTGATCCACGGCCCGCGGACGAGCAGGTGCCCGTACGCGATGCCGTCGTGCGGCAGGCGCCGGCCTTCGTCGTCGGCGATCTCGAGCTCGACACCGTAGACGGGCCGACCCTGGTTGCGCTGGAGGTCGAGTCGCTCCTCGGCCGACGCTCCCGCGTGCTTCGGCATCGGGTTGCAGACGGTCCCGAGCGGCGACATCTCGGTCATGCCCCACGCGTGGACGACCGTCGCACCGAACACCCGCTCGAACTTCTCGCACAGCGCGCGCGACGCTGCGGCGCCGCCGACGACGACGCGCCGCAGGGCGAGGTCGCGCTTCGGATCGAGCTTCGCCGCGTCGACGTGCCCGAACAGCATGAGCCAGACGGTCGGGACGCCCAGCGCGACCGTGACCTTCAGATCGCGCATGAGCTCGTAGACGCTCTTTCCGTCGAGCGCGGGCCCGGGCATCACGAGCCGGGCACCGCACATCGCGCCGGCGTACGGCGTGCCCCAGGCGTTGACGTGGAACATCGGGACGACGAGCAGCGCCGTGTCGTGCATCGACATCCCGAGCCCGTCCGCCATGCAGACGGCCCACGAGTGCAGCACCGTCGAGCGGTGCGAGTAGACGACGCCCTTCGGTCGCCCGGTCGTCCCCGACGTGTAGCAGAGGGAGGACGCCGTGTTCTCGTCGAAGTCGGGCCACCCGTAGTCGGCGGAAGCGCTGCCGACGAGCTCCTCGTAGCAGATGAGGTTCGGCACGTCGAGCGCCGGCATGTGCGCGCGGTCGGTCATCGCGACGAAGCCCTTCACGCCGCGCAGCAGGGGCGCGAGCTTCGCGACGAGCGGAGCGAAAGTCAGGTCGAAGAACAGGTAGCCGTCTTCCGCGTGGTTGACGATGTACTCGATCTGCTCCGGAAAGAGCCGCGGATTGATCGTGTGCAGGACGGCGCCCATGCCCGAGACGCCGAAGTAGAGCTCCATGTGCCGGTAGCCGTTCCAGGCGAGCGTCGCGATCCGGTCGCCCGGGCGCACGCCGAGCGCGCCGAGCGCGTTCGCGACCTGCTTCGACCGCCGCCGGATGTCGCGGTAAGTGCAGCGATGCAGGGGCCCCTCGACGGTTCGCGACACGATTTCCGCGTCGGGGTGGCAGGTGTTCGCGTGCTCGATGAGCGACGAGATCAGGAGTGGGCGGTGCTGCATCTGGCCGAGCATGGGAGGGCCCCGTGGCGTGGCGGTCGGAAACGGCTGCGCGATCGTACGCGGCGGGCGCCGCCGTGTCGACGGCCGCCGTGCGTGGAGGGCCGTGGCTCTCGGCCGCCGCCGGGGCCGCCTCAGCGTGCGGTGCCGGCGACCACGAACTCGGCCACGTCTCCCAGCATCCGCCGCAACGTCGCGTTGGCGGCGGCGACGCCGCCGGCCGCATCCTCGCTCGGCGCATTCTCCGCGCCCT
>DASQBO010000077.1:0-2046 GCA_035635175.1 Casimicrobiaceae bacterium
GGGCTCGACTACGACGAGGGCCCCTTCTACCAGATGCAGCGGATGGACCGCTACCGGGCCGTCATCGCCGAGATGCTCGAGCGCGGGCTCGCGTACCACTGCTACATGTCGCCCGCCGAGCTCGACGCGCTGCGCGCGTCGCAGATGGCGCGTGGCGAGAAGCCGCGCTACGACGGCCGCTGGCGCCCGGAGAACGCTTCTGGGATGACGCCGCCGCCGGGCGTGCCGCCGGTGGTCCGTTTCAAGAATCCGCTCGCCGGCACCGTCGCGTGGGACGACCGCGTGAAAGGGCGGATCGAGATCTCGAACGCCGAGCTCGACGATCTCGTCATCGCACGGCCCGACGGCACGCCGACCTACAACTTCTGCGTCGTCGTCGACGATCTCGACATGAAGATCACGCACGTCGTCCGCGGCGACGACCACGTGAACAACACGCCGCGGCAGATCAACATCATCCGTGCGCTCGGCGCGGAGCCGCCGATCTACGCCCACGTGCCGACCGTGCTCGGCGAGGACGGGCAGAAGCTCTCGAAGCGGCACGGCGCGGTCAGCGTGATGCAGTACGAGGAGCTGGGCTACCTGCCCGAGGCGCTCGTCAATTTTCTCGCGCACCTTGGCTGGGGGCACGGCGACGACGAGATCTTCTCGCGGCAGGAGTTCGTCTCGTGGTTCGATCTCGACGCGATCAATCCGGCGCCGTCGCGGTTCGACACCGACAAGCTCAAGTGGGTCAACCAGGAGCACATGAAGCTCCTTTCCCAGGCCGAGTTGGGACGGCGCCTCGCGCCCTATCTCGTGCGCGCGGGCCTCGAGCCGGACGCTGGTCCGCCGACGGGTCCGGTGGCCGCTCTGCTGCGCGATCGCGTGGCGACGCTGGCCGAGATGGCCGGGGCCGCGCACTACTTCTACGCGACGCCGACGCCCGCGGCCGAGGCGATCGCCGAGTTCGTCAGCGACGGCAACCGGGCGGCGCTGACCGAGATCGCCGCCGAATTCGCGACCGTGGAGTGGAAGCGCGAGGCGATCGGCGCGCTGATCAAGACGGTCGCCGCGAAGCACAGGCTCAAGCCGCCGCAGGTGATGATGCCGCTGCGGATGCTCGCCTGCGGCACCCGCGAAACGCCGGCGATCGACGCGGTGCTGGCGCTGCTGGGCCGCGAGGCGACGCGAAACCGCCTTGCGGCGGGCCTGGCGCGGCGGAGCTGATCGCGCGCGATGTCGTCGCTCCCGCGAAGGCGGGAGCCCAGTGACTTCCGCTGAAGTGGGATCCGACGCCGCAACGTCGCTGGGTCCCCGCCTTCGCGGGGACGACGTGCAACCGACTTCGCGGGAGCGACGGTCCTGCGCGGGGACGACGAAGCCATCGAGCGGCCCAATCGGGATTTGCGGCGCGGGAGCGTTCCGGTAAAATGACAATTTCCGGCCCCTTAGGCTCCCATGCCGAAGTTCGTGTTCGTGACCGGCGGCGTCGTTTCCTCGTTGGGAAAGGGCATCGCCGCCGCGTCGCTGGCCGCGATCCTCGCCTCCCGCGGCGTTCGCGTCACCAACCTCAAGCTCGACCCGTACATCAACGTCGATCCTGGAACGATGAGCCCGTTCCAGCACGGCGAGGTGTTCGTCACCGAGGACGGCGCCGAGACCGACCTCGACCTCGGGCACTACGAGCGCTTCGTCGACGTGAAGATGGGCAAGCGCAACAACTTCACGACGGGGCAGATCTACGAGAGCGTGATCCGCAAGGAGCGCCGCGGCGATTACCTCGGCGGCACCGTGCAGGTGATCCCGCACATCACCGACGAGATCAAGAGCTGGATCGCGGCGGGCGCCGGCGATGCGGAAGTGGCCGTCGTCGAAGTGGGCGGTACCGTCGGCGACATCGAGTCGCTGCCGTTCCTGGAAGCGATCCGGCAGATGGGCATCACGCTCGGCCGCGAGAACGTCTGCTACATCCACCTGACGCTCGTCCCGTTCATCGCGAGCGCGGGCGAGATGAAGACCAAGCCGACGCAGCACTCGGTCAAGGAGCTGCGCGAGATCGGCATC
>DASQBO010000078.1:0-7683 GCA_035635175.1 Casimicrobiaceae bacterium
TCATCCAGGCGGTCGCACGGGCCGGCAAGCCGGTGAACATCAAGAAGGGGCAGTTCCTCGCCCCCGAGGACATGAAGCAGGTCGTCGCCAAGGCGAAGGCCGCGAGTCGCGCCGACAACATCCTCGTCTGCGAGCGCGGCGCGTCGTTCGGCTACCACAACCTCGTCTCGGACATGCGCTCGCTCGCGATCCTGCGGCAGACCGGCTGCCCGGTCGTGTTCGACGCGACGCACTCGGTGCAGCTGCCGGGTGGGCAGGGGACGTCCTCCGGCGGCCAGCGCGAATTCGTGCCGGTGCTCGCGCGCGCGGCCGTCGCGGCGGGCGTCGCCGGCGTGTTCATGGAGACGCACCCCGACCCCGCGAAGGCGCTGTCGGACGGCCCGAACGCGTGGCCGCTCGACCGGATGCGCGCGCTGCTCGAAACGCTGAAGGCGCTCGACGCCGCGACGAAGCGCGCGGGCTTTCCGGAGAACGAGATGATGGCCGCCCCGGCCGACCGGCGGGACGGCGCGATACGATCGACCCAATGAGACCAGGCAGGGAGAAACCCACATGAGCGCCATCGTCGACGTCATCGCCCGCGAGATCCTCGACTCCCGCGGCAACCCCACGATCGAGGCCGACGTCGTCCTCGAGTCCGGCGTTTCCGGCCGTGCGGCGGTCCCGTCCGGCGCGTCGACGGGCTCGAAGGAGGCGATCGAGCTCCGCGACGGCGACGCGGCCCGCTTCTTCGGCAAGGGCGTGCTCCGTGCGGTCGAGAACGTGAACACCGAGCTCTGCGAGGCGATCATCGGCCTCGACGCGACCGAGCAGTCGTTCATCGACAAGACGATGATCGACCTCGACGGCACCGACAACAAGTCGCGCCTCGGCGCGAACGCGATCCTCGCCGTGTCGTGCGCGGTGGCGAAGGCGGCGGCCGACGAGTCCTCGCTGCCGCTCTACCGCTACCTGGGTGGGGCTGGCGAGATGCAGCTCCCCGTGCCGCAGATGAACGTGATCAACGGCGGCGCGCACGCGAACAACAGGATCGACCTCCAGGAGTTCATGCTGGTGCCGCTCGGCGCCCCGTCGTTCCGCGAAGCGCTGCGCTACGGGGCCGAGGTCTTCCACACGCTCAAGAAGATCATCGACGGGAAGGGGATGCCGACGACCGTCGGCGACGAGGGCGGCTTCGCGCCGGACCTGCCGTCCAACGAGGCGGCGCTGCAACTGCTGGTCCAGGCGATCGACCAGGCGGGTTATGTCCCGGGCACCGACATCGCGCTCGCACTCGACTGCGCCGCGAGCGAGTTCTACGAGGATGGCGTCTACGCGTTCGCGGCCGAAGGCACCAAGCTCACGCGCTCGCAGCTGGTCGACGTGCTCGCGACCTGGTGCGACAAGTACCCCATCATCAGCATCGAGGACGGGATGGCCGAGGACGACTGGGACGGCTGGAAGCTCCTGACCGATCGTCTCGGGAAGAAGGTGCAAATCGTCGGCGACGACGTCTTCGTGACCAACACGAAGATCCTGAAGCAGGGCATCGCGAAGGGCATCGCGAACTCGGTCCTGGTCAAGATCAACCAGATCGGCACGCTGACGGAGACGTTCTCCGCGATCACGATGGCGAACCGTGCGGGCTACACCGCCGTCATCTCACATCGGTCCGGGGAGACCGAGGACAGCATGATCGCCGACATCGCCGTCGGCGCGAACGCCGGGCAGATCAAGACGGGCTCGCTTTCGCGCTCCGACCGCATGGCCAAGTACAACCAGCTCCTGCGGATCGAGGAGGACCTCGGCGAGGCCGCCGCGTATCCCGGCCGCGCCGCGTTCTTCCAGCTCAGGTGACGGAGGCGACGCTTCCTTGCGCTGGCTCGCGCTCGTCTTCGTCCTGCTGATCGCCGCCCTGCAGTTTCCGATGTGGCTGGGCAAGGGCGGCTGGCTCTCGGTGCGCGAGCTGTCGCGGCAGGTCGAGGCGCAGAAGGCCGACAACACGAAGCTCAAGGAGCGCAACGGCGCGCTCGACGCGGAAGTGCGCGACCTCAAGACCGGGTCCGAGGCGATCGAGGAGCGCGCTCGCTCGGAGCTCGGCATGGTCCGGCACGACGAGGTGTTCTTCCAGCTGCAGGACGGCGGCGCCGCGGCGAAGGATCCCGGCGCGCCGCCGGCGACTCGATCCGCGGAAGGGCCCGTCGTCCCGGCGAAACGCGCTGTCGTCCCCGTTCCCGACAACCCCACTCGAGGGCAAGCGCCGGCGGGGATCCAGCGTTAGCCGTCGCCCTTGGTTGGCGCAACGCAAGTTACGGGATTCCAGCCTTCACGGGAATGTCGAGCAAACATGCAGCGCGTCACCTCACGACAGAACCCGCGGCTCCGCGAAGCGGTCGGGCTGATCTCGTCGGCACGCCAGTCCGTCGTCCCCGCGGACGCGGGGACCCAGCGTCGTTAACCGTTGCCCTGGCCGGCGCACCGCAAAGTCACTGGATTCCCGCCTGCGCGGGAATGACAAGCAACGCAAAATCACTGGCCCGCCTTCGCGGGAATGACGAGCAAAGCCAAGTCACCGGATTCCCGCGTTCGCGGGACCGATCAAACATGCAGCGCGTCACGTCACGGCAGAATCCGCGGCTCCGGGAAGCGGTCGCCTTGATTTCGTCGGCGCGCGACCGGCGCAAGGCGGGCAAGTGCGTGCTGGAGGGCGAGCACCTGGTCGGCGTATACGCGCAGCGCCACGGTGCGCCGGACACGCTGATCGTCGCGGACGATGCGCTGGCGCGGCCGGAGACGCGCGCGCTCGCCGAAGCCCACGCCGGCCGCACGCTCGTCGTCCCGGCGAAGCTGCTCGCCGAGTTGACGGTCCTTCCCGCGGGCGTCGGCGTGCTCGCGGTCGTGCCGGCGCTCCGTCCGAGGGTCGCCACGCCCGGGGACTTCTGCCTGCTGCTCGACGACGTCCAGGATCCGGGCAACGTCGGCTCGATGCTGCGTTCGGCGGCGGCGGCCGGCGTCGGTCAGGCGTTCCTGTCGAAGCAGTGCGCTTTCGCCTGGTCGCCCAAGGTGCTGCGCGCGGGGCAGGGCGCGCACTTCTGTCTCGACATCCACGAGGACGTCGATCTTCCGGCATGGGCGGCGGCGTACCGCGCGGACGGGGGCGACGTGATCGCGGCGGCCGTGGCCGGAGGCGCGAGCCTCTACGATGCGCGGCTCGAGGGCCGCATCGCGCTCGCGATCGGCAACGAAGGCGCAGGGCTCGCGCCGGCGCTGGCCGCGCAGGCCTCGCAGCGGGTGACGATTCCAATGCCCGGGGGCATGGAATCGCTCAACGCGGCGGCCGCCGCCGCCGTCTGCCTCTTCGAGTGCGTGCGGCAGCGGCGCCAGCGGCGAGCCTAGAGTCAGGGAAAGACGGCCGCGAAGGACGCGCTCTCCGTGCAGCCGTTGACGTTGGGCGCGCTCCAGCGCCCCTCGAGACCGATGTTCGTGGCCTTCAACTCGTAGACCGTCGCCGTCGTGTTGACCGTCGTCGTGCCGCTCTGGGTGCACGCGTAGGTCGCGACCGGGATGCGGAACAGCGTGCCTTCCTGAACGTACGTCCCCTGCATCGTGCACGATTCGGCGCCGAACGTGAGCGCGATCGACATCTGCCCGCCGGTGCTTTGGGTCACCACCGGGTCGACGTCGAAGATCTGCGAGCCGGCAGCCGTGCAGCCCGACGAGACGACCACCGCCGAGCCTACATAGCTGCCGCCGAGCGCGATGGCGGTCAACGACTGCCGCGCGATGTCCTTCGTGACGACGATCCCGCCTACGTTGTAGACGAGCGTGCCGGTCGTCGACGACGTCGGAGTGAACGTCAGCGCGCCCACCTTGGTCGCTGACTTTTGCGCAGGGTTCCACGGCGCCCCGATGCCCGTGCCCGTGGTCTGGTAGAGGTCTCCGGTGAAGGCGCCACCCGCGCCCTGATAGATCGTGGCGACGTACCAGAATTCGGTCGTCGACGGCGCCGGCCCGTGAACGAACAGCGTGGCAAAGATGACTGTCCCGTTCTGGGTGAAGGTCACGCCCCAGCCGTCTTCGAGACCGCCGGCCCTCCACCAGATGTCGGTGTAATCCTGCGCGCGGACAGGAAGGGCCTGCAGCAGGAGCGCGCCGAGCGCGATGCAGAGGGTGTGGCGGATCGTGGTCTTCATGGCGGGTTCACTCGATGGGTTGCGAAGGAATTCAGGCGCGATGATACCGGCTCGGCGTGCGTCGCGCTGTCGGCCGGGTCTGACAGCGGAGATTGCGCGAGGTTCGCTGCGGCTTCAGTAGACGTGGCGCCGCAGCTTCGCGCGATGGACGATCGTCGTCGCGATCTCCTCGATCGACTTCGCCGTCGTGTCGATCATCGGGATGCCCTCGCGCGAGAGCAGGTCCTCGCATTCGCGGACCTCGTAGCGGCAGTTCTCGAGGGCGGCGTAGCGGCTTCCGGGCCGACGCTCCTCGCGGATCTTCCGCAGGCGGTCGGCGTTGATCGTGAGGCCGTAGAGGCGGTCGCGGAAGGGCAGCACCGAGGCCGGCAGCTTGCGGTCGGCGAAATCGTCAGGTGTGAGGGGAAAGTTCGCGGTGCGGATGCCGAACTGCAGCGCGAGGTAGAGCGACGTCGGCGTCTTGCCGCAGCGCGAGACGCCGACCAGGATCACCTGCGCCTTGCCGAGGTCGCGCGTGGCGGCGCCGTCGTCGTGCGCCTGCGTGAAGTTGATCGCGTCCATCCGCGCGAAGTACTCGTGGCTGTTCGTGATCCCGTGCGAGCGGCCTGCGGCGTGCGAGCTCTTGGCGTTGAGCTCGCCCTCGAGCGGCGCGATGAAGATCTGGAACAGATCGAGCGTGAGCGCATTCGCGTCGCGCCTTATCGTCTCGCTCATCGTTTCGTCGACGATCGAGCTGAACACGATCGGGCGCCTGACTTCGCGCGCCGCCGTCTCGTTCACCTGGCGCACCGCGGCGTCGACGCGCTCGGGCGTGTCGACGAACGGGATCGTCTGCCGCTGGAAGTGGTACTCCTCGAACTGCGACAGCAGGCTGTTGCCGAACATCTCGGCGGTGATGCCGGTGCGGTCGGAGATGAAGAAGACGGTGCGGCGGTTCGGCATCGGCGGGGCGGCGGCGCGCGGGCCGGCGCTACCAGTCCTGCCAGACCGGGACGATGCCCGCCGGCAGTGGCGGCAGATCGCCCAGGTCCATCCAGCTCTCGCCCGGGCCGTGGTAGTCCGAGCCGCTCGACGCGAGCAGTCCGAACACGCGGCAGAGGGTCGCGTATTCGGCGTACTGCGCCGGCGTGTGCGCCGAGGTGAGCACCTCGATCGCCTCGCCGCCCGCATCGCGGAACTCGGCGAGCAGCCGGCGCATGCCGCTCGCGCTGACGCGGTAGCGTCCCGGGTGCGCGAGGACCACCTGGCCGCCGGCCGCGTGGATCCACTCGATCGCCTGGCCGAGCGTCGCCCACGACTGCGCGACGTGCCCCGGCTTGCCGGCGACGAGATAGCGCTTGAAGACGTCCCGGACGTCGCGCGCATGGCCGGTCTCGACCAGCCAGCGCGCAAAGTGCGTGCGTGAGACGAGCCGCTCGCTCGTCACGTACTTGAGGGCGCCTTCGTAAGCGCCGGCAATGCCCGCAGCGGCGAGCGCGTCGCCCATCCGCTTTGCCCGCGACGCGCGACCCTCGCGGATCGTCGCGAGCCCGTCGTTGAGCACTGCGTTGCCGGGATCGATCCGCAGCCCGACGACGTGAATCGTCGCATCCTCCCAACTTACCGACAGCTCCGTGCCGCAGACGAACTCGATGCCGTGCGCCGAGGCCGCGTCGCGCGCCTCGGCGAGGCCCGAAACCTCGTCGTGGTCGGTCAGCGCGAGGACGTCGACGCCTCGCGCCGCGGCGCGCTCGACCACCGCGGAGGGCCGAAGCAGCCCGTCCGAGCGTGTCGAGTGGCAGTGCAGGTCGTAATAGAGCACGGGAAGGTGATGCGTTAAGCCATTGATTCTAGCAAAGGCCTGGGCGTATGCTGCGGTACCGGCGTGCTGCGGGGTCGGACCGGGGATCACAGGTGTCGCGCACCAAGGCGTTGACCACGACGGAGAGGCGGGCCCGTCGGCCGGACGAGTGGCGCTTGCAACGACCCCGCGTTTCGGTCGACAATATGCCATTGGTATAGCGCCGCGGGCGGAGCCGGCGCAACCTGGCCCCAACCTCCGCAGGGTCTGCCACAACAGAAAGCGATCGACTCGTGAAACTCTTCGACCGCGTCCTCAACCCCCGCGAAATCCGGCGGCGGCTCGGCCTCAATCAAGAGCAGTTCTGGACCCAGATCGGCGTCACGCAGAGCGGCGGCTCCCGCTACGAAAGCGGCCGCGAGATGCCGAAGCCGGTGCGGGAGCTGCTGCGGCTCGTCCACGTCGAGCAAATCGACCTCTCGCAGGTCAAGCGCGTCGACTTCGAGATCATCAGCTACCTGAAGGAATCGCACGCCGATCTCTACCGCACGCTGCGCCGCGCGGTGAAAGGACGCAATCGTGCGGGCGGCGCCCCGCTCGTCCTCGACGACACGCTGCTGGGCGAAGCGGCGGAGTCCGCCGAAACATCGGGTGAGGTCGTCGCCGGCACCGAGTCGAAGGGCGGCCACTCGTTGTAGAGCGCTGCCCCTTCGCAGCCGATTCCAACGAACCCGCCTCGGCGGGTTCGTTGTTTTCTGCAACGCAACACAGGATCGGGCGCCCTCCCCGGCAGGGTAAAATGCGGCTGTCGCTGCGCGGATTGCGCGCCGCAACAGGCCAGCCTTGGCACCGGGGGATCGCATGGAAGCACAGGCACGCGTGGTGCCGTTCGAGCGGCTGCGCATGGGAGACGTCGACCGGGTCGGCGGCAAGAATGCGTCGCTCGGCGAGATGATCAGCCAGCTCGCCGAAACCGGCATCCGCGTCCCGGGCGGCTTCGCCACGACCGCGTTCGCCTTCCGCGAATTCCTCGCACACAACGGCCTCGAAGCGCGCATCGCAAAGCGCCTGGCCGCGCTCGACGTCGCCGATGTCGGCGCGCTCGCCGAGGCCGGCGCCGAGATCCGCGCCTGGGTCACGGCGGGTTCCCTTCCGGCGCCCCTGATCGACGCGATTCGCGAAGCCTATGCCGCGGCCAGCGCCGGCGCGGGGGACGCTTCCTGGGCCGTGCGATCGTCGGCGACGGCCGAGGACCTGCCGGAAGCCTCTTTTGCAGGACAGCAGGAGACGTTTCTAAATATCAAAGGCTTGGACAACGTTCTTCATGCAGTAAAGGAGGTTTTTGCGAGCCTCTACAACGACCGCGCGATCGCTTATCGGGTGCACCAAGGCTTTGCGCACGAACACGTAGCGCTCTCGGCGGGCATTCAGCGCATGGTTCGCAGCGACCGGGGCGCTTCCGGCGTGATGTTCACCCTCGATACGGAGTCCGGATTCGATCAGGTGGTATTCATCACGGCCGCCTACGGGCTCGGCGAAACCGTGGTGCAGGGCACCGTCAATCCCGACGAGTTCTACGTCTACAAGCCGAACCTCGCGGCGGGGCGTCCGGCGATCCTGCGCAAGACCGTCGGGACGAAGGCGAGCAAGATGATCTTCGCCGATGGCCAGCGCGCGGGGCATTCGACCACTACAGTGGAGGTGGCCGCCGCGGAACGGGGGACCTTCTCG
>DASQBO010000079.1:0-12464 GCA_035635175.1 Casimicrobiaceae bacterium
GATGCGCAAGAGCGGATCCTCGAGCGACAGGTAGAAACGCGAGCTGCCGGGGTCGCCCTGCCGGCCCGAGCGGCCGCGGAGCTGGTTGTCGATCCGGCGCGACTCGTGCCGCTCGGTGCCGACGATGTGGAGGCCGCCGGCCTTGACCACATCCTCGTGGCGCTCCTTCCACTCGGCTCGCATCTGCGCGATCTGCCGCTCCTTGTCCGACTCGGGCACCTCGGGATCGTCGCGCAGCCTGAGTATCGTGGGCTCGAGGCTGCCGCCGAGCACGATGTCGGTGCCGCGACCCGCCATGTTGGTCGCGATCGTGATCGCCTTCGCCTTGCCCGCCTGCGCGACGATCTCGGCCTCGCGCGCGTGCTGCTTCGCGTTAAGCACCTGGTGCGGCAGCCGCTCCTTCTGGAAGTGCTGCGAGAGGAGCTCGGAACTCTCGATCGAGGTCGTACCCACGAGCACCGGCTGCCCGCGGTCGAAGCACTCCTTGACGTCGGCGACGATCGCCTTGACCTTCTCGTCGAACGTCCGGAAGACCTGGTCGTTCTCGTCCGCCCGGATCATCGGCATGTGCGTCGGGATGACGACGGTCTCCAGGTGATAGATCTGCTGGAACTCGAACGCCTCCGTGTCGGCCGTGCCCGTCATCCCGGCGAGCTTGCCGTACATCCGGAAGTAGTTCTGGAACGTGATCGAGGCGAGCGTCTGGTTCTCGCGCTGGATCGGCACCCCTTCCTTCGCCTCGACCGCCTGGTGCAGGCCGTCGGACCAGCGGCGGCCGGCCATCAGCCGACCGGTGAACTCGTCGACGATGACGACCTCGCCGTTCTGCACGACGTATTGCTGGTCGCGCAGGAACAGCGCGTGCGCGCGGAGCGCCGCGTAGAGGTGGTGCATGAGCCCGATGTTGTGCGCATCGTAGAGGCTCGTGTCGGGCGCGAGGAGCCCCGCGGCCGCCAGGATCTCCTCGGCGTGCTCGTGGCCCTCCTCCGAGAGCAGCACGGTGCGCGCCTTCTCGTCCACCCAGTAGTCGCCGGGCCCCTTCTCGTCGGCCTGGCGCGAAAGCTTCGGCGCGAGCTCGTTGAGCCGGTAGTAGAGGTCGACGTTGTCCTCGGCCTGGCCCGAGATGATGAGCGGGGTGCGCGCCTCGTCGATCAGGATCGAGTCGACCTCGTCGACGATCGCATAGGTGAGGCCGCGCTGCACGCGCTGCGGCGCCTCGAACACCATGTTGTCGCGGAGGTAGTCGAAGCCGAACTCGTTGTTCGTGCCGTAGGTGATGTCCGCGGCGTAGGCGGCCTGCTTCGCCGCGTGGTCCATCTGCGCGAGGTTGACGCCGACCTCGAGGCCGAGGAAGCGGTAGATGCGCCCCATCCAGTCCGCGTCGCGCTGCGCGAGGTAATCGTTGACGGTGACGATGTGGACGCCCTTGCCCGAGAGTGCGTTCAGGTACCCGGGCAGCGTCGAGACGAGCGTCTTGCCTTCGCCCGTGCGCATCTCGGCGATCTTGCCGTTGTGGAGCGCGATGCCGCCGAGCAGCTGGACGTCGAAGTGGCGCATCTGGAGGACGCGCTTGCCGGCCTCGCGGACGACCGCGAACGCTTCGGGGAGAATCGCGTCGAGCTCCTCGCCCTTCGCCACGCGCTCCTTGAACTCGGCGGTCTTCGCCCGGAGCGCCTCGTCGGTCAGCGCCGCAACCGCGGGCTCGAGCGCGTTGATCTGCCGGACCGCCGAGCCGTATTGCTTGAGCAGCCGCTCGTTCCGGCTGCCGAAGATGCGGGTGAGGATGTTCGAGATCATGTCGGTTGCACGTGTAGCTGCGGGCGGAAAAAAACAAGGGGTGAGGACCGCCTCACCCCTCATTGCGTCGCCCCGCGACCGGCGGGGGCCGGGACGTCAGCCCGGCGATTCGAGGAAACGCGCCGGATTCTGCGGCACGCCGTTCAGCCGGACCTCGAAGTGCAGGTGCGGACCCGTCGAGCGGCCCGTGGATCCCACGGCGGCCAGCCGCTGGCCGCGCACGACGAGGTCGCCCACGTTCACGAAAATCTGCGAGTCGTGCGCGTACCGCGTCACGAGCCCGTTGCCGTGATCGATCTCGATGATCTTACCATACTCGGGCTGCCACCCGGCGAAGACGACCTTGCCGCTCGCGGCCGCCACGATCGACGTCCCGACCTCCGCCGGAAAGTCGATCCCCTCGTGGAACGTCTTCAGGCCGTTGAACGGGTCGATGCGGTACCCGAAGTTCGACGAGTACCAGCCGTCGACGATCGGCGCGAGCGACGGCAGAAATTTGCGGGAGGCCGAGGTCTGGACGAGCAGCGCCTCGAGCACGCCCAGCTGGTCGGAGCGCTCGTCGACGTCCCGCGCGAGCTTCGAGAGGAGCTCCTGGAACTCGACCACGCCGATCGTCTTGGCCGGGAGGCTCGACTCCGCACCGCCGAGGCCGGGCGCCTGCCCGGACTGCAGCGACGGCAGCTCCTGCGGCTTCAGTCCGGCGATCCGCGCGAGGCGCTCGCCGAGCCCGTCAAGCCTCATCATCCGCGCCTGCAACTCGCCCAGGCGCACCGCCATCGCGTTCAGGTGCCCCTGCACCATCTCCTGCGTCCGCTGCGCTTCCTGGCGCTGGTCGGCGAGCACGATCGCCTGGAGCCACGGGTGCTGACTCGCCGCGGCGTAGCGCAGCGTCACGTAATTGAAGACGAGGGTGAAGGCGAGGAGGAGCGTGAGGAGCGCGAAGCTGCCGGCGGTCCAGTGGCGCCAGTCGAGGGTCAGCGTGCGGGCGCGGGCCGTGGCGCTCGAAACCAGAATGATGTTCAATGGGCCCTCCCCCTTCAAGCCGCCGGACGATCTATCGGCCGACACCCTCGACGCGCCATGGCGCGATTCCCGCAACCGCTGCAGCGCATCTTCGCCGCCGATCCCGTGCTCGCCACCTGGGCCGCCCGGCAGCAGCGCCAATCCGCGCTGAACGCCGGGCTGCGGCGCCACTTGCCGCGGGCACTCGCAGAACGCATCCGCGTCGCCGACGATCAGGGCACCGAACTCACGCTCGCCGCGGATTCCGGTGCGGTCGCCGGGGTCGCACGCCAACGGGCGCCGGACCTCCTGGCCGCCCTTCGGCGCGAAGGTTTGGAATTTACTTCAATCCGGGTGCGGGTGCAAGTTGGCACCCATGCGCGCGATCACCCCAAACCCGTTGCAAAACAAATCGATAGAGGCGCACTCCGGTCCTTGGCTGCCCTCGCGGACGGGCTCCCCGCAGGACCGCTCAAGGCGGCGCTGGGGCGGTTCCTTCGGCGCGCCGGTTGACGCGGGCCCTTAGAGCACCGGACCGACGATCCGCTCGAAGGCGAAGAAGAGGAAGACGACCACCCCGATCAGGATCGTGAACCGGATCACGAGCCCGACAAAGCGCAGGTAGCGGCGGTCCCGCGTGTAGAGGAAGAGCAGTCCGGAGACCGCAATCGCCGCGAGGGCGAGGTAGAGAAGTAGCCGGACGAGCGCCATGGGGAGGCTGAGTTCCGGTCGGCCCCGGCCCGCGGCGCCGATCAACGCGCGAGCCGGTCAGGCGGGCGCGAGCTGCCAGTCCTGAAACGCGGTCGGAACGTCGTCCTCGGCCCGGAACGTCACGAACTCGAACGCCTCGGGCCGCTGCAGGAGCGCGCGGGCGAGCGCGTTGTTGAGGGCGTGGCCCGACTTGAACGCCGTGTACTGGCCGATCAGCGGGTGCCCAAGGAGGTAGAGGTCCCCGATGGCGTCCAGCACCTTGTGCTTCACGAACTCGTTGTCGTAGCGGAGGCCCTCCGCGTTCAGCACGCGGGCGTCGTCGAGCACGACCGCATTCTGCAGGCTGCCGCCCAGGCCGAGACCCGCTGCCCGCATCGCCTCCACGTCCTGCATGAACCCGAAGGTGCGCGCCCGCGCGACCTCGCGGACGTAGGAGTGCTCGGCGAAGTCGATGACGACCTGGCGGTTCTCCGACCCGAACATCGGATGCGGGAAGTCGATCGTGAAGTCGAGCTTGAACCCGTTGAACGGATCGAACCGCGCCCACTTGTCGCCGTCGCGCGCCTCCACCGGTGCGACGATGCGCAGGAACTTCTTCTTGGCGCCCTGCTCGACGATGCCGGCCGACTGGAGCAGGAACACGAACGGCGCCGCGCTGCCGTCCATGATCGGGATCTCCGGGCCCGCGACGTCGATGTGCAGGTTGTCGATGCCGAGCCCCGCGAGCGCCGACATCACGTGCTCGACGGTCGAGATCGAAACACCGTCGCGCCTGAGCGTCGAAGAGAGCCGCGTGTCGCCGACGTTGCGGGCGTCGGCCGGCAGCTCCACGGGCGTGGGAAGGTCGACGCGATGGAAGACGATCCCCGTGTCCGGCGCCGCGGGCCGCAGCATGATTTCGACGCGGGCCCCCGAGTGCAGGCCGACCCCTGTCGTCTTGATCGTCGTCTTGAGCGTGCGCTGTTTCAGCATGGGAACCCAGACCAAATGGCGCGCCGGGTCAAGGGCTTAGCGCGCATCTTATCATGGACGCGCGCGCTCGGCCATGCGGCGGCCGGCGCCGCCGCCCCGCCGCGCGCTCGCGCCTCGGCCTCCGCGCCGCCGGATGAACAGATGCGCCGAGCCGTCGGCCTCATGCGTCGACTCGCGATCGCTCGCATCCCCTTGCCTCCGGCGGGGGCCCCTGCTCGCCGCTCGCCCCGCTAGTCCGCCTGCTTCCGCAGGAATGCCGGAATCTCCGTGGCGTCGAACGCGGGCGCCGCGCCTGCGGCCGGACTCCGCCCTCTGCGCACGACCGCCGGCTGCTCGAGGTCGTCGTAGTTGATGTGCTCGACGGAGACGCCGACGTTGTCGGTGCCGGTGCGCTGGACGACCTGCGCCGGCTCGACCAGCGCGATGTTCGGCGGGCGTTGCGCGGCTTTCGCCGTCGCGCCGCCGAGCCCGGTCGCGACCATCGTCACGCGCAGCCGGTCGTCCATCGCGTCGTCGATCACGGTGCCGACGATGACGAGCGCCTCCTCCGCCATGAACTCGCGGATCGTGCTCATCACCTCGTGATACTCCTTCATCTTGAGGCCCGCCGACGCCGTGATGTTGACGAGAACGCCGCGCGCGCCCTGCAGGTTCACGTCCTCGAGCAGCGGGCTCCGCACGGCCGCCTCGGCGGCGAGCCGCGCGCGGTCGGCGCCCGCCGACATCGCCGAGCCCATCATCGCCATCCCGACCTCGCCCATGACCGTGCGGACGTCGGCGAAGTCGACGTTGACGAGGCCCGCGTTGTTGATCACCTCCGCGATGCCCGACACGGCGCCGTGCAGCACGTCGTTCGCCGCGGCGTAGGCGTCGAGCACCGAGACCTCGTCGCCCAGCACCTGCATCAGCTTGTCGTTCGGGATGACGATCAGCGAGTCGACCTTCTTCTTCAGTTCCTCGATCCCCGCGTCGGCCACCTTCTTGCGCTTGCCCTCGAACTCGAACGGGCGGGTGACGACGGCGACGGTCAGGATGTCCATGCTCTTCGCGATGTCGGCGATCACCGGTGCCGCGCCCGTGCCCGTGCCGCCGCCCATCCCGGCGGTGATGAACAGCATGTCGGCGCCGTCGATCAGCTCGGCGATCCGGTCGCGGTCCTCGTTCGCGGCGTCGCGCCCGATCTCCGGCCGCGCGCCCGCGCCGAGCCCGCGCGTGAGGTGGCTGCCGAGCTGCAGCTGGGTCGGCGCGGTCGAGCGCTTGAGCGCCTGCGCGTCGGTGTTGGCGCTGATGAACTCGACGCCGACGAGACCTTTCACGATCATGTGCTCGACCGCGTTGCTGCCGCAGCCGCCGACGCCGATGACCTTGATGATGGCCCCGTCCTGCGGGGATTGGTCGATGATCTCAAACATGGTGCGCTCCTTTCTCCTGTCCGAATCGCTGCGAAGTCAATCGAAGATGCCGCCGTTGCCGTTCCGTGCTTTCTTGTGTGATCCCTGATCCCTGATCTCTTCTCAGAAGTTCGCCTTGAACCATTGCTTCATCCGCTCCGCCGCGCCGGCGATGCCGGTCGTCCGCGCGCGCGAATCGCGCGCCTGCAGGTATTGGTCGCGGCCGTGGAGGAGGAGCCCCACGGCGGTCGCGTAGCGCGGGCTCCGGACGACGTCCGCGAGCCCGCCGACGTAGGCCGGCACGCCGACGCGCACCGGAAGGTGAAAGACCTCCTCGCCGAGCTCCGTCATCCCCGCGAGGAGTGCGGTGCCGCCGGTCAGCACGATCCCCGACGAGAGGAGCTCCTCGAAGCCCGAGCGGCGGAGCTCCGCCTGCACGAGCGTGTAGAGCTCCTCGATCCTCGGCTCGATCACCTCGGCGAGCGTCTGCCGCGAGAGCTTCCGCGGGGGCCGGTCGCCCACGCCGGGGACCTCGATGATGTCCTTCGGGTCGGCGAGCTGCCGGAGCGCGCAGCCGTGCCGGAGCTTCAGCTCCTCGGCCGACTGGGTCGGCGTGCGCAGCGTCATCGCGATGTCGTTGGTGACCTGGTCGCCGGCGATGGGGATCACCGCCGTGTGCCGGATCGCGCCGTTCGCGAACACCGCGAGGTCCGTCGTGCCGCCGCCGATGTCCATGAGGCAGATGCCGAGCTCCTTCTCGTCCTCGTTCAGCACCGCGATCGCGGAGGCGAGCGGCTGCAGGACGACGTCCTTGACCTCGAGCCCGCAGCGGCGGACGCACTTGACGATGTTCTCGACCGCGGACACGGCGCCCGTCACGATGTGCACCTTGACCTCGAGCCGCACGCCGCTCATCCCGAGCGGCTCGCGCACGTCCTCCTGGCCGTCGATGATGAATTCCTGCGGCAGGATGTGCAGGATCTGCTGGTCGTTGGGGATCGCGATCGCCTTCGCCGTCTCGACGACGCGGTCGATGTCGGCCTGCGTGACCTCCTTCTCCTTGATCGCCACCATGCCGCTCGAGTTCAGGCTCCGGATGTGGCTGCCGGCCACGCCCGTGTAGACCTCGGTGATCCGGCAGTCCGCCATCAGCTCGGCTTCCTCGAGCACGCGCTGGATCGACGCCATCGTCGCCTCGATGTTGACGACGACGCCTCGGCGCAGGCCGCGCGACGGCTGCGTGCCGAGCCCGACGATGTTGAGCTCGCCCTCGGGCGTCACCTCGGCGACGATCGCGACGATCTTCGACGTGCCGATGTCGAGCCCCACGATCAGGTTCTTCGCGTCCTTCACCATCGGTCCATCGCTCCCCTAGGTCTTCTTCGCCGGCCGCTCGCGGAATCCCGGCACGTGCGCGGCGAATCCGTTGCGGTACCGGAGATCCACGCGGTCGACGCGCGTCCCCGCGCGCGCGAGCACGCCGATCGTCCGGCCGTAGACCGCGAGGAAACGCGCGAGGCGCTCGCCCGGTCCGTCGCGGCCGAGCTCGAGATCGAGCGGTCCCCCGGGTCCGACGGCGCGCAGCCTCCAGCCCCCGCGCGGCGACACTCGGACCGCGGAGAGCGCGAGACCCGAGGGCGCGAGCGACGCCGTCCACTCCGCGAGTCGCGCCGTCACCTCGGGCGCGCGCGCGTCGGCGGCCTCGAGCTGCGGCAGCTCTCCGTCGAAGTCGGCGACGAAGATCTCGCCCTGCGGATTCACGAGCGCGTCCGCGTTCCAGCGCGCATAGGGCACGTGCTCCTCGATCGTCACGAGGAGCCGCTGCGGCCACTCGCGGCGCAGCGCGACGTGGCGGACCCACGGCACCCGCGCGAGCGCCGCGCGTGCGCGGTCGAGGTTCATCGTGAAGAACGTGCCCGACAGCTCGTCGCGGATCACTGCCTCGAGATGGGCCGCGCTCGCGCGCGCCGGGGCCTCGGTCACGATCACCTCGCGGAACTCGAACGCTGGCTGGCGCACGAGCCACAGGAGTGCGCCCGCCGCGAGCGCGCCGGCCGCGACCAGGGCGATGCCGAGCGCGACCGCGTTCAACTGGCGCGGGTCATCCCACATGCGCGCCCCGCAGGATCTCGACGCAGAGCTCGGCGAACGGAATGCCCGCCTGCTTCGCCGCCATCGGCACCAGCGAATGCCCGGTCATCCCGGGCGACGTGTTGACCTCGAGGAAGGAGTACGTGCCGTCGGCGCGGAGGATCAGGTCGAGTCGACCCCAACCGGCGCAGCCGACGATCTCGAACGCCGCGAGCGACGCGGCCCGGATCGCCTCTTCCGCCGCCGCCGGCAGCCCGCACGGGCAGAAGTACTTCGTTTCGTCGGAGAAGTACTTGGCCTCGTAGTCGTAATTGCCTTGCGGCGCCTCGATCCGGATCAGCGGCAGCGCGCGCCGGCCGAGGATCGACGCCGTCAGCTCGACGCCGGTCACGAACTCCTCGATCAGCACGAGGTCGTCGTGCTTGACCGCTTCCGCGAACGCGGCGGCGAGCTCGCCCTGGTCGACCGTTGCGACCTTGGTGATGCCGATCGTGGAGCCCTCGCGCGCGGGCTTCACGATGAGCGGCAGCCCGAGCTCGGCGACGACGCGCATCCAGTCGGTGGCCGCGGTCGCGACCCGGAAGCGCGGCGTGGGGATGCCGACCGCCTGCCAGACGAGCTTCGTGCGCCACTTGTCCATGGCCAGCGCGGACGCCATCACGCCGCTGCCGGTGTACGGAATCCTGAGCGTCTCGAGCGCGCCCTGGACCGTGCCGTCCTCCCCGTAGCGGCCGTGCAGCGCGATGAACACGCGCGCGAAGCCGTCGCGCTTCAATTCGAAGACGTCGCGCTCGGCCGGATCGAAGGGGTGCGCATCGACGCCCTTCTCGCGCAGCGCTTGCAGCACCGCGTTCCCCGACAGGAGCGAGATCTCGCGCTCGGAGCTCGGCCCGCCCATGAGCACCGCCACCTTGCCGAAACCGCTCATCGCGCGTCCCCCACGACGCGGACCTCGGTCTCGAGCTCGACGCCGGTCTTCGCGCGGACGGCGTCGCGGACGTGGTGGATCAGCGCCTCGACGTCGGCGGCGCGCGCGGCGCCGCCCGGGTTCACGATGAAGTTCGCGTGCTTCTCCGAGACGCGCGCGCTGCCGATGGCGAAGCCCTTGAGGCCGCAGCTCTCGATCAGCCGCGCGGCGTGGTCGCCTTCGGGATTGCGGAAGACGCTGCCCGCGTTCGGCAGCTCGAGCGGCTGCGTCGCGATCCGCCGCCGCAGCAGCTCGCGGATCGTCGCGCGCGCCGCCTCGGCGTCGCCCCCGGCGAAGCGCAGCCACGCGGCGGTGAAGATCCCGTCCGGCGGCGTGCCGTCGGCGCGGCGCACGCTGCGATAGCCGATCGAATACGCTTCCGGGTCGCGGATCTCGAAGCGTCCGTCGCGCGCGAGCACCTCGACGCGGACGACGTGGCGCCAGGTCTCGCCGCCGTAGCAGCCGGCGTTCATCGCGAGCGCGCCGCCCATCGTGCCGGGAATGCCGGCAAGGAACTCGCCGCCCGTGAGCGCGTGGTTCGCCGCGAAGCGCGCGACCTTGGGGCTCGCGACGCCGGCTTCCGCGTAGACGTCGCCGCCGCGGAGTTCGAGCGTGCCGAGCGCCGCGTGCAGCACGACGACCGCGCCGCGCACGCCGCCGTCGCGGACGAGCAGGTTGCTGCCGAGGCCGATCACGGTCAGAGGCTCTTCCGGTGCGAGCTGGCGGACGAACGTCGCGAGGTCCTCGCGGTCCGCGGGGACGTAGAGCAGCTCGGCGGGGCCCCCGCAGCGCCAGCTCGTGTAGCGCGCGAGCGGCGCCGCGCGGGACAGCGTCCCGCGAAGCAGCTCGAACCGGCGCGGCTCGGTCATCATCATGGGGTCGTGAGTTGCGAGGGCACCTGGCCGATCGAGCCCGCGCCCATCGTGACCACGACGTCGCCGTCGCGGGCGATCGCGCGGATCGCAGGCGCGACGTCGCCGAGCTTCTCCGCGAACACGGGCTCGACCTGCCCCGCGACGCGCACCGCCCGCGCGAGCGCGCGGCCATCCGCGGCCACGATCGGCGGCTCGCCGGCGGGATACACGTCGGCCAGCACGAGCGCGTCGACGCTCGAGAGCACCGCGACGAAGTCCTCGAACAGGTCGCGCGTGCGCGTGTAGCGGTGCGGCTGGAACGCGAGCACGAGGCGGCGGCCGGGAAAGCTGCCGCGCACGGCATCGATCGTCGCCGCCATCTCCGCCGGGTGGTGGCCGTAGTCGTCGATCAGCGCGTACGCGCCTCCGCCCGGCAGCGCGACGTCGCCCCAGCGCTGGCAGCGGCGGCCGACGCCGCGGAACTCGGAGAGCGCCTTGGCGATCGCCGCGTCGGCGACGCCCAGCTCGCGCGCGATCGCGATCGCCGCGAGCGAGTTGCGGACGTTGTGGATGCCGGGAAGGTTGAGCTCGACCGGGAGGTCCGGCCTCCGCGCCGCGCGCGCGACGAAGCGCATGCGGCCCGCAGCGTTCACGACGTCGACGGCGCGCAGGCGCGCGTCCTCGGCGAGGCCGTAGGTGACGAGCGGCTTCGCGATCTGCGGCATGATCTCGCGGACGTTGGCGTCGTCGACGCAGACCACGGCGACGCCGTAGAAGGGCAGCCGCAGCGCGAAGTCGACGAAGGCGCGCTTCAGGCGGCCGAAGTCGTGGCCGTACGTCTCCATGTGGTCGGCGTCGATGTTCGTGATCACCGCGAGCGCGGGCGACAGGTACAGGAACGACGCGTCCGACTCGTCGGCTTCGGCGACGAGGAAGTCGCCCTTGCCGAGCCGCGCGTGCGCATCGGCCGCGAGGAGACGGCCGCCGATCACGAACGTCGGGTCGAGGTCGCCCTCCGCGAGCACCGAGGCGATCAGGCTCGTCGTCGTCGTCTTGCCGTGCGTGCCCGCCACCGCGATGCCGGTCTTGAGCCGCATGAGCTCGGCCAGCATCAGGGCGCGCGGCACGACGGGAACGCCGCTCGCGCGCGCGGCGGCGACTTCGGGATTGTCGGGGGCCACGGCGGTCGAGACGACGACGGCGTCGGCGCCCGTCACATGGGCCGCGTCGTGGCCGATGGCGATCTTCACGCCGAGGCCGGCGAGCCGCCTCGTCGCGGCGCTCTCTGCCAGGTCCGACCCCGACACCTGGTAGCCCTGCGTCGCGAGCACCTCGGCGATGCCGCTCATCCCGGCGCCGCCGATCCCGACGAAGTGGACGCGCTTCACCTTGTGCTTCATCGCGGCGTCCCCAGCGCGATGCACGCGTCGGCGACGCGGTCGGCCGCGTCGGGGCGCGCGACCTTCCGCGCGGCCCGCGCCATCGCGAGCAGCGACTCGCGGGTGCAGGCTGCGATGCGCTCCGCGAGCGCCGCCGGCGTGAGCGCCGCCTGCGGCACCATCACCGCAGCACCCGCGTCGGCCAGGAAGCGCGCGTTCGCGCTCTGCTCGTCGGCGATCGCCCCCGGCAGCGGGACGACGATCGCGCCGACGCCGACCGCGGCGAGTTCGGCGACCGTCGTCGCGCCGCCCCGGCAGACGACGAGATCGGCCTCGGCGTAGCGCGCGGCGATGTCGTCGATGAACGCGACGCACTCGGCGTCGACGTCCCCCGCGCGATAGGCGGCGCGCACGGCGTCGACGTGCCGCGCGCCGGCCTGGTGGACGACGCGCGGACGCGCGTCGCGAGGCATGAGCGCGAGCGCCTTCGGAACGCGCTCGTTCAAGCCTGCGGCGCCAAGGCTGCCGCCGACGACGAGGAGGCGCAGCGGGCCGGTGCGTCCGGCGAAACGCGCCTCCGGCGGCGCGATGCGCGCGAAAGCGTCGCGCACCGGATTGCCGACCCAGTCGACCTTGCGCGAGGCACGGGCGGCGAACACCCCGGGGAATCCGGTCAGGATCCGGTCGGCGCCGTACGCGAGCACCCGGTTCGCGAGTCCCGCCACGGCGTTCTGCTCGTGCAGGACGAGCGGCTTCGCCGCGGCGACGCCCATCAGCGCACCCGGAAAGGACGCGAAGCCGCCGAAGCCGAGGACCACGTCCGGCGCGCGCCGGCGGATGATGCCGCGGCTCTGCCAGCATGCGCGGGCGAGCGCGAACGGACCCAGCACGAGCTGCCGCACTCCCTTCCCGCGCACGCCGCCGAAGGCGACGCCCTCGAACGGGACGCCGTGCTGGGGAACGAGCCTGGCCTCCATTCCCTCGCGCGTGCCGAGCCAGAAGACTCCCCAGCCGCGCGCGACGAGCTTCGCGGCGACGGCGAGTCCCGGGAAGATGTGGCCGCCCGTGCCGCCGGTCGTGATCATCACCGTTCCCGTCATACGGTGAACCCGCGGAGCAATCGTCGATTTTGGCTGCGGCCGGCCGCGTTCGCGGCCTTCACGCGCGCTCCGCGCGCATGAGCCTTCGCCGAAATCGGCGGCGCAGACCGTCGAAGTTGCGCTGGTGTCGCGGCAACCGTCATACGGTGAACCCGCGGAGGAGCCGCCGATTTTCATAGTCGGCGCGAAGCAGCAGCGCG
>DASQBO010000080.1:0-1775 GCA_035635175.1 Casimicrobiaceae bacterium
CGGGCGCGAAGCGCCGAGGGGGAGCGCGCAATCGCGAGTCGCCGCAAGCGGCCAACAGCTCGACATAGCGGTCAGGCAAGGCGGAGCGGAGGCCGCGGCGCGAGGCGGGCGAGCGATAGCGAGCCAAGGCCCGTGGACGCCCGGGCGAGCAGGGCGAAGCCAAGGAGCGCAGCTCGCGTCTGCGAGCGCGGGCGGCGGCCGACACGAAGCCGTAACGATCTACAGGGTGGAGCGGAGGCCGCGCGTCGCCGAGCGAGCGAGGTCGGCCGTTGGTCGGTCCCGTCGCATAGTGCCCACGGTCGAAGAGGCCGACGTGTAGCGGCGCGAGCGGCGCGCCGTGACCCCGGGGGAGCGAAGACCTCACTCGTCTTCGCCGGCGCCGCGCTGGATCCAGCGCGCGAGCGCCGCGAGCGCGATCCCGACCGCACCGAGGAATGTCCAGAACCACGCGTAGCCGCGGCTCGCCTGCTGCACGTCCTCGGCCATCGCCGCGTCGATCGACGAGAAGCCGAAGTAAGCGTAGCCGAGGCAAAGCGCCGCGAACGCGAGCGACAGCCAGAACATGAGCTGGGCGGAGAGCTTCATCGCGGCAGCGCTCCGGGCATCCGGTAGAGATAGATCCGCGCGGCGGTCTGCCCTGTCGGGCGGAGCTTCTCGAGCGAGTCGGACTCGACGTCGCGCTCGGGCGCCCACGTCGGGAACGGAAAGTCGTGGACGACGACGCGCGCGCCGGCTGGCAGCTCTGCGCGGAGCTTGCGCTCGAGCGGTCCCATCATCGGCGGCAGCAGGTAGACCGTGACGACCGTCGCGTCGTGCACGTCGGTCGCGAAGAGGTCGCCTTCGACGAACCGGACGCGGTCGGCGGCGCCGGCCGTGCGCGCGTTCTCGCGTGCGAGGCGCACGAGAGCGCCATCGATCTCGACGCCGATCCCGCTCCGCGCATGGAAGCGCACGACCGCGTGGATCGGAATGCGGCCGTCGCCCGAGCCAAGGTCGACGACCCGATCGCCCGGCCCCGTCCCCGCGAGCTCGAGCATCGCGTCGACGATCGCATCGGGCGTCGCCACGTACGGGGCGCCCGGCTCCGTCGCGCCGCCCGGCGGCGCGAGTCCGAGCAGAAGCGCGCAGCCGAGAGCGCGCGCGGTCCGCGCGGCTCCGCCGAGGCGAGGGAGCGGCGGCGACGTTCGGCGCATGGCGGTCAGCGTATCATGCCTCCGCCCGCGGACCCCGGAGCGCAGGACACATGACGACGCCTGTACGCAATGCGGTGCTGATCCCGCTCTTCGCGCTCGCGCTCGCGTGCGCCGCGCACGCCGCCGATCCGACGAAGGTGCTGCGGCTCGCCTCGCCCGACATCGACACGCTCGACGCGCAGGGCTACGCGGACGATCCGTCCTTCCAGGTGCTGATGGCGATTTTCGAGCCGCTCTACGAGTGGGACTATCTCGCGTCGCCGCCGAAGCTTGCGCCGCTCACCGCCGCGTCGCCGCCGGAGATCACCGACGGCGGGAAGACGTGGACCATCCGGCTCAAGAGGGGCATCCGCTTCACCGACGACCCGGCCTTCGGAGGCAAGCCGCGCGAGCTCACCGCGGAGGACTACGTCTACTCGTACAAGCGATGGATGGACCCGAACGGGCGCCGCGGCGGCTCGCCGATCATCGCCGATCTCCTGATCGGCGCGCGGCCGGTCGTGGACGCCGCCGCGAAGTCGGGCAAGTTCGACTACGACAGGCCGATCGAGGGCCTGCGCGCGCTCGACCGCTACACGCTGC
>DASQBO010000081.1:0-3136 GCA_035635175.1 Casimicrobiaceae bacterium
AGCTGCGGATAAGGATCGCCCGTGAGGCAGACGTAGGGGTAGCTCTTGTCGTCGCGGAAGATGATGTTGTAGCGCGGCTCCTCGGACTTGATCAGGTTGTTCTCGAGGAGCAACGCCTCGCCCTCCGAGCGCGTCACCGTCGTCTCGACCCGCGCGACCTGCGCGAGCATCACCGCGATCCGCGTCTCGTGCGCGCCCTTCTGGAAATAGCTCGCGACCCGCTTCCTGAGATCGCGCGCCTTGCCGACGTAGAGCGTCGCTCCGCTCGCGTCGAACATCCGGTAGACCCCCGGACGGTGCGGCAGCGACGCGATCAGCTCGCGCGCATCGAACGTGGGCGCAGCCGGCGCGGCCGGCTCGATCGCGCGACTCATCTCAGGCGGCCCGCCGCGCCTTCGGCGTGCCGAGATACGCGGCGATCGCGTCGAACACCGCGCGGAACATCGCCGGAGTGAGCCGCCCCGTGTTGGTGTTGTACCGGCTGCAGTGGTAGCTGTCGAACAGCGCCGTCCCCCGCGGCAGCGCATGTCGTGCGCCGTGCGCGAACGGGAAGCTGCGCTGCGCGAGCCCGAGCGCGCGCAGCGCCGCCTCGTGCCCGACGCGGCCGAGCGCGAGCAGCGCGCCGCCTTCGGGCAGCGCCGCGAGATCGGCGGCGAGATACGCGTTGCACTCGCGCACCTCGCTCGGCGCGGGCTTGTTGTCGGGAGGCAGGCACTTCACCGAGTTGGTGATCCGGCAGTCGATCAGTGCGAGCCCGTCCTCGCGCGAGACCGACACGGGACGCGACGCGAATCCGTACGCGTGCAGCGTTTCGTAGAGCAGGATGCCGGCGAAATCCCCGGTGAACGGGCGTCCGGTCCGGTTCGCGCCGTGCATCCCGGGCGCGAGCCCCACGATGACGAGCCGCGCCGCGGGCGCCCCGAAGGCCGGCACCGGACGGCAGAAGTAGTCGGGGTGCTCGCGACGAACCGAATCGAGGAACGCCGCGAGGCGCGGGCAGCGGCGGCAATCCGGGTCGTACGCCGCGCCGACGCGCACTTCTGGCAGAATGACGCCCTTGCCGGGAGGGGCTCGCATGGCGAGCGCATCGTAGCATGCGCCCTCGCCGCTCCACGCGGTGCCCGCCGTCAAGCCCACGCTGCGCCGCTGGTCCCCGCTTCCGCGCTCACGCATTCCCGGCTTCCGTCCCGATGCTGCCTCTCGAGATCCATCTCGAACTTCGCTCGCGGCTGCCCGCACGCGGCAACGGCCGCAAGCCGCCGCTGCTCTTCGTGCACGGCGGCTACTGCGACGCCTGGTGCTGGGACATGTACTTCCTGCCGTGGTTCGCGCGGCAGGGCTATCCGTCGCACGCGCTGTCGCTGCGCGGCCACGGCGAATCGGGCGGCCGCGAGACGCTCTACGTCTCCGGCCTCGACGACTACGCGGCCGACGTCGAGCACGTCGTCTCGGGGCTGCCGGCGACGCCGGTCCTGATCGGGCACTCGATGGGCGCGGCGGTCGTCGAGCGCCTGCTCGCGACCCGCCCCGTTCGCGCCGCGGCGTTGCTCGCGCCGGTGCCTCCCGCGGGACTGGTGGCGATCGCCGCCCGCCTCGCCGCCGAGCGTCCCGACGCGCTCCTGCACATGATGCAGTTCGATCCGACGCGGCTGTCGTCGCACGTGCTCGACACGCTCCGGCCGTTCTATTTCAGCGACGACGTGGAGCCCGCGGTCCTCGTCGAGGCGACGCGGCACCTCGGCGTCGAATCGCCGCGCGTCCTGCTCGACCTGTCGTTGCGGCTGCACTGGCAGCTGCCGGAGCGCGGCGCGTCTCCGCTCTTCGTGATGGGCGCCGAGGGCGATCGCATCTGCGCGCCCGACGACGTGCGCGCCACCGCGCGGCATCACGGCGTCGACGCGGTGGTCCTGCCGGGGCTCGCGCACATGCTGATGCTCGAGCGCGGCTGGGAAGCGCCCGCGCGCGAGCTCGCGCGCTGGCTCGATACGCTCGACTGAGCGAGGCGGGCGAGGCCACCAGGCCGAGCCAAGGCCCGAGGACGCCCGCGCGAGCAGGGCGAAGCCAAGGAGCGAAGCTCGCGTCTGCGAGCGCGGGCGGCGGCCGACCCTGTGGAGCAACGAGGAGAGATGATGGTGCGGAGGCCGCGCGTCGCCGAGCGATGGAGGACGGCCGTTGGTCCGGCATTCGCACGTCGCATCAGCGGAAGAGGCCGTCGAACGCTGAGTGTCGTTCCCGCCGCGGCGGGCACCCGGTGTCTTTCGGCGAAGTCGCTCGGTCCCCGCCTGCGCCGGGCGACGACCGAAGCTACGTCGAAATCTCGGCGACGAAGGCCGCGAACTCCGGCGTAGGCAGCGGCTTGCTGATCCAGAACCCCTGGAAGCAGTGGCAGCCCCGCGCCTGGAGGAAGTCGAGCTGCGCCTTGGTCCCCACGCCCTCGGCTACGACCTTGAGGTTCAGGCCGCGCGCGAGGCCGATGATCGCCTCGGTGATCGCCGCGTCGCCCGGGTCGGTCTCGAGGTCGGCGATGAAGGAGATGTCGATCTTGAGCGTGTCGATCGGGAAGTGCTTGAGGTGGGTCAGCGAAGAGTACCCGGTGCCGAAGTCGTCGATCGCGACGGTGAAGCCTTCGTTGCGGAGCTGATGGAGCACCTTGCGGATCGCGTCGAGATCGTGGAGCAGGCTCGTCTCGGTGACCTCGAGCTCGATCCACGACGGCCGGCAGCCGACGCCCTGCACGATCTCGGAGATCCGCTGCGCGAGATCCTCGCGGTAGAACTGCCGCGCCGAGAGGTTGACCGACACCGTGAGCGGCATGCCGGCGGCCCGCCACGCGACGCACTGCTCGGCGGCGGACTTGAGCACCCACTCGCCCAGCGCATGGATCAGTCCGGATTCCTCGGCCAGCGGGATGAACACCTGCGGGGGCACGTTGCCGTGCTCCGCATCGTTCCAGCGCAGCAGCGCCTCGGCGCCGACCACCGCGCGGTCGTCGATCCGGACGACGGGCTGGTAGTGGAGCTGCAGTAGTCCGTCTTTCAGCGCCTGCCGCAGCGCGCTCTCGAGGGTGTGCTGCTTCAGCCGCCGCTGCGCGAGGTCGGCATCGAGGAACTGGTAGGTGTTGCGGCCGAGCTCCTTC
>DASQBO010000082.1:0-3574 GCA_035635175.1 Casimicrobiaceae bacterium
GTCCGGTTGAAGCGCGTCTTCTCGAGCGCCTCGTTGATCACCGCGCGCTCGACGCGGTCGAGGTAGTCCTGCAGCGGCCACTTGTCGCCGGCCGTCACGGCGACGTCGGATTCGTCGGCGACCGGCGTCAGGTGCAGGTCCTCGGCGGTGATCTTCTGCGGATCGGCCGCGAGCGACAGGCCGCGCTCGAGGATGTTCTCGAGCTCGCGCACGTTGCCGGGGAAGGGGTAGCGCTCGAGCGCGGCGATCGCCTCGGCATCGAGCTGCGCCGGCGCGCCGCGCGAGAGGCGGGCGAGGATCGCGTGCGCGATCAGCGGGATGTCCTCTCGCATCTCGCGCAGGCTCGGCATCGCGAGCTCGATGACGTGGAGCCGGTAGTAGAGGTCCTGCCGGAACTCGCCTGCCTCGACGGCCGCTGCGAGCTTCTTGTGCGTCGCGCTGATGATGCGGACGTCGACCGGCTCCTCCTGCGTCGAGCCGACCTTGCGCACCTTCTTCTCCTGGATCGCCCGCAGGAGCTTGACCTGCATGGCGAGCGGCAGGTCGGCTACCTCGTCGAGGAACAGGGTGCCGTTGTTCGCCGCCTGGAAGAAGCCGTCGCGGTCGGCCTCGGCGCCGGTGAACGCGCCCTTCTTGTAGCCGAAGAACTCGCTCTCCATCAGGTTCTCGGGGATCGCGCCGCAGTTGACGGCGATGAACGGCTGCTCCGCCCGCGGCCCGAGCGTGTGGATCAGGCGCGCGGCGAGCTCCTTGCCGCTGCCCGACTCGCCGTTGATGAAGACGGGCGCCTGGCTCTTCGCGAGGCGGTCGATGAGTCCGCGCACCTGCATCATCGCCGGCGACTCGCCGAGGAGCTGGTAGCTCGTGACGACCTGCGCCTTCTCGGGCACCTTGAGCGCCTGCTTGACGAGCGCGCGCAGCTGCTCGAGCGCGACCGGCTTCGCGAGATAGTCGAAGGCGCCGGCCTTGAGCGCCGCGACGGCGTTCTCCGCGCTGCCGTACGCGGTGATCACCGCGACCGGGACGTCGAGCCCCTTCTGGTTGATGTGCTCGACGACGCGCAGGCCCTCGCCGTCCGGGAGGCGCATGTCGGTGAGGCAGAGGTCGAAGGGCTCCTTGTCGAGCAGGCGGATCGCCTCGCCGACCGACTCGGCGCGCGACGTGTCGAGCCCCATCCGGGAGAGCGTGAGCTCGAGCAGCTCGAGCAGGTCGGGCTCGTCGTCGATGACGAGCACCTTGGGTTGACCGCGGATTCGGCGGGACATGGGTTTCCTCGTTGTGTTACGCGGGCCGTCCCGCGCGCTTCATCGTCATCCGGAAGTGGGCGCCGGGTCCCCGGGGCAGGAGCTCGAGCGCGGCGCCGTTCGCGTCCGCGAGCTCGCGGGCGATGTAGAGCCCGAGGCCGGTGCCGCCGGGCCGGGTCGTGAAGAACGGCTCGAAGATCTGTCCGCGCAGCTCCGCGGGAATGCCGGGCCCGTCGTCGGCGAGCTCGCAGATCACCGCGTCGCCCATGTAGCCCGCGCGTGCCGCGATCCGGATGCTGCCCTCCTTCTTCTGGCAGTGCTGCCACGCGTTGCGGACGAGGTTCCAGGCGATCTGGTTCAGGTGGCCGCGGTCGAAGATGATCGCGAGGTCCTCCGGCACCAGCATCACGATGCCTCCGGGCGGCATGTTCTCCGCCTGCACGATCTCGTCGGTGAGCGAGCGCATGAACTCGGCCAGCGCGATCATCTCCGGCTGCTGGCGGTCGCGGCGGTTCAACTGCAGCACCTCGCCGACGATCCGGTCGATCCGCTTCGCGTTGTTGCGGATCATGTTGAGCAGCCGCTGCCCCTCGGGCGCGACGGCGCCGTCCTCCTCGAGGAGCTGCGCCGCCTGGTTGATCGCGGAGAGCGGGTTGCGGACCTCGTGCGCGATCGACGCCGTGAGCCGGCCCATCGCCGCGAGCTTCATCTGCTGCGCCTCGGTCTGCGCGCGGCCGAGGTCCTCGAGGTAGATGAGCGTGCCGCCGTTGAGTCCCGACCCGATGCGGACGAGCCGCACGCGCAGCAGGCGCTGCGTCGACTCGACCTTGAACGGCGGGAGCGCTTCGGCATCGTCCTCCTGCCATCGTCGCCAGTAGTCGTGGAGCGTCCCCGAGAACTCCGCGAGGCGCATGCCGCCGCGCATCCGGCCGAAGCCGCCCAGGAGCCGCGTCACCTGCGCGTTGTGGCCGCGGACGACGCCGTTAAGGTCGACGACGAGGACGCCGTCCTGCATGTCCTGGATGATGAGCCGATTCACCTGCTCCAGGTTCGCGACGTCGATGCCGCGCTGCGCCGCGAGGTCCTCGGACGCCTTCGTGTACGCGCCGAGCGCGATCGCGACGCCGACCGTCGCGAAGAAGCCGAAGCTGATGAGCCCGGTCTGCACCGGCTGCGTCCCGGTCACCTGGCCTTCGATCAGCCGCCACAGGTCGAGCCCGAGCAGGCTGGCCGTGGCGAACGCCGCGTGCAGGAACGCGGTGCGCGTGCGCAGGAGCCACCCGCTCGCGGCGAGCTGCGGAAAGAGCAGGATCGGCAGCGTGCCCGCGCTGACGCCGCCCGACACCATCACGGCCGCGATGCAGCCGACGTCGCCGACGAGCAGGATCGAAGTCAGCGCCGTCAGCGGCAGCGGGAGCGGGTCGCGCTGGATCCACCAGAACGTCGCGAGCCCGAACGTGAAGTACACGGCGGCGGCCGCGACGAACAGCGTGGGATCGACGATGCCGAGACTCTTGAGGTCGAGCAGGAGCGCGATCCCGAGGAGCCCCGCGCCGCAGACGGCCCGATAGAGGCCGACGATCCACAGGATCCGGCGCGACGAATCGCCGGCCGCCATCGGCAGCGGCGGCTCGAACGATGGCGCGGCGGGGGAAGGTTGCATCAGCCCTCTTATCGCAGCCTGTGCGGGGTTCGTCAACGACGCGGCGAGCAGCCGGGATCGCCGCAGAGGTAGCCGTCGCCCGACGGGAGCGCGTCGGCCCGCGGCAGGTACACGCCGCAATTCGCGCATCGGACCATCGTGTCCTCGGTGGCCGCGGGTCGCGCCTTCCCGGATTCCCGCGACCGCCGCCTGGCGCCGGCCACGTTGAGGATGCGCAGCCCGAGCAGGACCACGAACACGACGACGATCCAGAAGACGACCTTGCCCATGGCTGCCCTAGAGGACTTTCCCGGGGTTGAGGAGCGCCGCCGGGTCGAGCGCGCGCTTGACCGCGCGCATGAGATCGAGCTCGACCGCGCTCCGGTAGCGCACGAGCTCGTCGCGCTTCTGCTGCCCGATGCCGTGCTCCGCGCTGATGCTGCCCCGGTGCGCCGCGACCAGGTCGTGGACGATCCGGTTCGCCGTGGCGGTGTGCGCGAGGAACGCCTCGGGGGCGACGCCGGCGGGCGCCGCCAGGTTGTAGTGGAGGTTGCCGTCGCCCAGGTGACCGAACGTGACGAAGCGCAACCCCGGGAGCGCCGCGGCGAGCGCCGTCTCGGCCGCCCGGAGGAACGCGGGTACCGCCGACACCGGCAGCGAGATGTCGTGCTTGATGTTGGGGCCGTCG
>DASQBO010000083.1:0-4218 GCA_035635175.1 Casimicrobiaceae bacterium
TCGCGCTGACCCTCGCCTTCCGACGCTAGAGTATCCGCTCGCCGAACTTCCGCACCGCTCGCTCCGACAGGGTGAGACCGAGTCCAGGCTGCTCCGTCAGCGTCAGCATGCCGCCCTCGATCTTCGGGGGATTCTCGAACAGCTCGGCCTGCAGCGGATCGCGTTCCGGGTCGGTGAACGACTCGACGATGCACCCTGCCGGCGACGCGGCGACGATGTGCGCGTGAATGAAGCAGTCGTGGTGCGGCGCGACCTGCACGTCGTTGAGTTCGCACAGCGCGGCGAGCTTCCGGCCCTCGGTGAAGCCGCCCATCATCGTGCAGTCGAACTGCAGGATCTCGATCGCCTGCTCCTCGAGCAACGCGCGGCAGCCGTAGCTCGTGAGCTCGCTCTCGCCCGCGGAGAGCGGGATGCGCGTCCTCTGCGCGAGGAGCTTGAGCTCGCGGCGATCGTCGGCCCA
Source organism: Casimicrobiaceae bacterium (assembly GCA_035635175.1). Classification (GTDB taxonomy): domain Bacteria; phylum Pseudomonadota; class Gammaproteobacteria; order Burkholderiales; family Casimicrobiaceae; genus CAIWHR01. The sequence continues at coordinate 461 of DASQBO010000083.1, forward strand.
GCGCACCGGCTCCTCCAGCCAGCGCGGTCGGAGCGGCTCGAGCAACCGCGCGCCCTCGATCGCGGTCGGCAGGTCCCACCCGCGGTTGACGTCCACCATCAGGTCGCGGTCGTCGCCGATCACCTCGCGCACGAGCGCGAGGCGCTCGACGTCCTCGGCGAGCGACAGCCCGCCGGCCTTCGCCTTGAAGCCCGTGTGCCCCTGCGCCTTCAGCATCTCCATCTCGTCGCGCAGCTCGGACAACGTCTTCCCGTCGCGGTAGTACGCGCAGGTCACGTAGCACGGAACTTCGCTGCGAAAGCCCCCGAAGAGCCGGTAGAGCGGCAGCCCGGCCGCCTTGCCGACGACGTCCCATACCGCGATGTCGACCGCCGCGGAGATCCGCACGATCGCCTCACGGGTCCACCCCTTCTCGCTCGCGGCACGCTGCCACGTGAGCGCGAAGAGCTTCCGGTAGAGCCGCTCCGGCGCGAGCGGGTCCGCCCCGACGACCAGTTCTCCGATGCCGGTTCGGAAGGCTTGGATCGCCGCCTCGATCGGCGTGTAGCTGGTCGCGAGGCCGACGCCCTCGATCCCTTCGTCGGTGCCGATCCGGACGAGGATCTCGTTCGCCCGAGGCACGACGAAATGACTGACCCAATGCGGGCGACCTGCGTCGGGCGCACGGAGGATGTGAACCTGCAGGCTCGTGATCTTCAAGGCGCGACGAGAGGAGACCGACCCTCGGGTCCATTCTAACCTCCGCCCGAGAGACCGGCGCGCCGGCTCGGGCGGCGACGGGAATCGCACCACTCTCCGGCGCGCCTCGCGCGCGATCCGCCGTCCGGCGCCGCGCGCGCCGGACGGCGGCCCGCCGCGGCGCTTCAGTCACCCGGCGTGTTGCAGACCTTGCCCTTGTCGACGATCTGCTTCGCGCAGCCGTTGAGCTGCAGGATGTCCGCGCCGCCGCCCAGCCGGTCGACGATGTAGATCAGGCCGTTGTCGTCCACTTCGGCGTTGTCCGTCGACACATCGAAGTACTGCTTGCCGGCGACGGTCGTCGGCAGGACGTTGGGGTTGAGCGGCGGAATGAAATGCGCGACTTCCTGCGGGTGGTACGGGTCGCGGATGTCCCAAACGCGCAGCCCGGCGTCGAAATTCGCGATGAACAGCAGCTTGCCATAGTACGGCGCGTAGAAGGACTCGTTGGTCGAGTGGTTGAGGAACCGCGTGCCGCGCGAGCAGAAGTCGGGCTTGGCCGAGTCCTCGAATACCTGCATTGTGGAGATCACCATCGGGTGGTTCTCTCCGGCCGAATGTGCTCCTGCGCCGATGGCCCGCGTCGTGTCGACCAGATAGCCGAAGTGCGGCGAGCCCGTACACTTGTTGTCGGTCTCCTCCGAGATGAGCGCGACCAGGTCGCGCGTCGTGTTGCTCGCAAACCCCTGATAGTGCTGGAGCGGAATCCCGAACATCGGGAATGAAGTGTGCGCGCCCTCGGTCGGTGTCATGTCCATCGAGCCGACGACCAGGTGCCTGAGCTCGTCATCGGTCGGGCTCACGGGGTGGGAGCCGTCCCACGAGCCGCCGAACGGCTGACCGGCGGTGGTGGTGCCCGTCTTCGGCAGAACCTTCAGGCGATCGACGATCTGGAACACGCCGTCGGAAGATGTGCCGTACGGAACGTAGATGCGGTTGATCGGCTCGCCGGTGACCGGGTTGTTGCGGATCGAGATCGGCCCGTGGACGCCGCCGGTCTTCGTCACGACGGACGAGCCGGGGTTCTGTCCGACCAAGCCGATGTCGCGTAGGTAAACCGGGTTTGCCGGATCGCTCAGGTCGTAGACCTTGATGTGCTGGTTCGTGGTCCAGCCGTCCGGCGTAGCCGACGCGGCCCCCGCGCCAGCAACGATGTAGGCGATCCCGGTATCGCACTCCCACCAGTTCTTGTGCGTAGCGGTCAGATTCGCGACGACCGTGTGCACGAATACCGGATTCGAAGGATCGGTGACGTCCCAGATCTCGTGGCTGCCATGCCCCGGCTTTCCGTCGCCGTTGTTGTTGCGCAGCAGGTAGTAATGCCCGCTCGTGCCGAGGACTCCCGTCTGCCCGTCGCAGACGCGAGCCATCTGCGCACCTCCGCCGTCGGTCGGAATGTGGGCCACCTGCACCGGATGGGTCGGGTTGGTGACGTCTACGACGGACGTGCCGTTCGGTTCGGACGCGCTGGAGGTCGGATCGAAGATCGCCGGCTGGTTGCCGAAGTGGCCGACGTAGAGAAGCACGTGCCTCTGACCGGCGATCATCTGCGTGTGCAGCGTGGGCTGGTAGGCCGTGCGGCCCTGCAGGTCGGCGTGACCGAGCCAGAGGATATCGTGGCTGTCGACGGTGACGTCGCTTGGCTTGTCGGCGAGCGCGCTGGTGCCGAAGGTGGCGATCGCGAGCGCGGCCAGTCCGGCGAGCGAACGCCACGCCGTACTGTTGCACAGTAGCTTCATGAGGCTTCTCCTTTGTTGTTGATCGGCGGCGCGTCGGCTCGCGGGAGCGCCGGCGCACGCCTCGCGCATTTATGCACGCTGCTCGGGGGCGCGCTTTCGTTTTCTTGCCGAAACGTTGCGGCGCTTGCGGATCGGCGAGCGCGAAATACCCTACATTCCGTTGCGGAAATTGCGCGGCGTTTGGCCCGTGAGCCTGTGGAAGACGACGGAGAAGTTGCCTGGATTGGCATAGCCGACCTCGTGCGCGATCTCGGTGATCGACAGGTCGGTCTCGCGCAGCAGGTGCTTGGCGCGCTCGACGCGCCGCAGCAACACGTAGCGATGCGGCGCGAGCCCGAGCGTCGTTCGGAACGCGTGCGCGAAGTGGTAGGGACTCATCGAAAGCAGCGCAGACATGGCGCCAAGCGTCAGGCCCTCGCGCAGATTGTCGTCGATGTAATCGGCGACGCGGCGCATCTTGTAGCGCGGAAGAAGCGTCGCGGGACCGTTGGCAACGCGGACCGGCACCGAGTAGTGGCGAAGCAGATGGACGACGAGCTCGGCCGCAAGCGACTCTGCGTAGAGGCGTCCGCCGAGCGCGTCGTCGCGGACCTCAGCGAGGAGGCGAAGCGCGATGTCTTCGATGCGCGCATCGCGCGTCCCGAAGTTGTCCTGGATCTGCATCCGCTCCGCGCCGCCCGCGACGAGATCCGCCACGACACTCGCAACGAACGACGGCGCGAGCCGGAGCTTCACGATCTCGGCCGGCTCGCGGTGCTGGACCCCCTTGGGCTCGCCCGCCGGGGTGACGATGACGTCGCCCGCCTGCATCGTACGGCGGTACACGCGGCCCCCGCGCCGCTGCACGAGATCGACCGGGTTGCCACGGAATACCGTGACGACGTGGTCGGCGTCGCGCTTGACCGCCTCGACCCCGCCGACCCGGTACAACTCGACGACCAGGCCGCTCCACTGCCGCGAGACGCTGGAGAGAAGCGGGGCGGGAGCGCCGGCCGAAGCGACCGCCGCCCCCGCCTCCCCTACGCGCGGCAGGGAGGCCATGACAGCGTTGGAATGCCGGCAGCGGCCGAAGTTCACGCGCGGACCGGCCTCACGCGCGGCCGTCTAGCGCTGGTACACCGTCACCGAGCCAAACTCGGGACGATAGACTTCCTGCGCGGACGCGACCCCCGTGAACAGCGAGCCCGACAGGTACGGATATTCGCCCGGCCCCAGAATGCGGCACTCGCCCTGCAGCGCGATGCCCGAGCAGACCCGCCACGTCCCGGCCTCGACGCGGAC
>DASQBO010000084.1:0-4294 GCA_035635175.1 Casimicrobiaceae bacterium
GGTTCGGGCGGATCGTGATCGGCCTCGGGCTCATCATGTTCGCGCTGCAGTGGATCGGCGTCGCCGCACGCCCCGTCGTCGAGGCCGCCGGCGTCAAGGTGATCTTTGCCGCGCTCACGGGCGACCTGCTGCTCGACATGATCATCGCCGCGCTCCTGACCATTGCCTGCTATTCGAGCCTCGCGGTTGTCCTCCTGCTCGCCGCGTTCGCGTCGCTCAAGGTGATCTCCCTGCCCGTCGCGCTCGGGCTCGTCCTGGGCGCGAACCTCGGCAGCGGGATCCTCGGCATCCTCTCGACGTTCCGCTCGCCGCCCGAGGCCCGCCGGGTGACGCTCGGCAACTTCCTGTTCAAGCTGATCGGCTGCGTGCTGCTGATGCCGGCGGTCGGGAGCATCGAGGGCTGGATCGAGGGGATGCAGCTCGACCCGGCGCGCGAGGTCGTGCTCTTCCACCTGTTCTTCAACGTGGCGCTGGCACTGCTGCTCATCTTCTTCACCGCGCCGATCGCGCGCATCGCCGAGCGCCTGCTTCCGTCGCGGGCCCTGGCGGACGATCCCGCCAAGCCGCGCCACCTCGATCCCTCCGCGCTCGACACGCCTGCGCTCGCGATCTCGTGCGCCGCCCGCGAGGCGCTCCGGATCGGCGACGTCATCGAGCAGATGCTGACCGGCATGCTGACGGTGCTGAAGACGAACGACCGCACGCTGGCCGAGCGCCTGCGCAAGATGGATGACATCGTCGACGAGCTCTACACCGCGGTGAAGCTCTACCTGACGCAGATCTCGCGCGAGGCGCTCGAGCCCGCGGAAGGCCGGCGCTGGGCCGACATCGTCTCGTTCACGATCAACATGGAGCAGGTCGGCGACATCGTCGAGCGGATCATCACCGACGTCGAGGACAAGAAGATCGACAAGGGCCGCAACTTCTCCGAAGCGGGGATGGCCGAGATCTGCGACCTCCACGCCCGGCTTATCGCCAACCTGCGGCTCGGGCTCGCCGTGTTCCTCGACGGCGAGCTCAAGGCCGCGCAGGAGCTCCTCGCGCAGAAGGTGCTGTTCCGGGACCTCGAGCGCGCGTACGCCGATTCGCACCTGGAGCGGCTGACGAGCCAGACCGTCGAGAGCATCGAGACGTCGTCGCTGCACCTCGACCTCATCTCGGACCTGAAGCGGATCAATTCGCACATCTGCTCGATCGCCTACCCGATACTCGAGCAGGCGGGCGTGCTCGCGAAGACGCGCCTGAAGGAACCGGAGCCGCAGCGGCCGCAAGGACGCGGCCGCGGCCACCCCGCCGCCAACGGCCGGGCCGCGAGCGGCAAGGCCGCGAACGGCGAGCCGGAGTCCGCGGAGTGGCAGAAGCGCAAGCCGCACTCCGCGTGATCGTGGCCCTGTCGCCGTGACCGAACTCTCGCTCGGCGTCACGCTGGCGGTGCTGGCCGCGGGGCTCCTGCACGCGGGATGGAACGCGCTCCTCAAGTCGGCGCCCGGCGGCGACCCGATGCTCGACACGGCGACGATCGTCGCGGGGTCCGCCGTCTGCGGCCTCGTCGCCATCCCCTTCGTGGGCGTCCCCGATGCCGCCGCCTGGAAGTTTGCCGCGTGCTCGGCGGTCATTCACTGGGGCTACTACGTCGCGCTCGCGCACGCCTACCGGACCGGCGACCTGTCGTTCGCGTACCCGCTGATGCGCGGCGCGGCGCCGCTGATCGTCACGCTGCTCGGCGTCGTGTTCCTCCGCGAGTGGCCTTCGCCGCAGATCACCGCGGGCATCGCGCTCATCTCGCTCGGCATCGTCGCCATCGCGTTCGCGCGGCGCGGCCGGCACCCGCCGGCGGCGGCCGGCTGGGCGCTGACCAACGCCGCGATCATCGCCGCGTACACGCTCGTCGACGGGGCCGGGGCGCGCGCCTCCGGCAACGCGCCCGCGTACGTGAGCTGGCTCATCTTCCTCGAGGCGTTCCCGTTCCTCGCGTGGATCTGGGTGCGGCAGCGGTCCGTCGCGCTCCGCTACATCGGCACCCACTGGCAGCGCGGCGTGCTGGCCGGCGCGGCGAGCCTCGGCGCCTACGGGATCGTGCTGTGGGCGATGACCCGGGCGCCGGTCGCCGCGGTGGCCGCGCTGCGCGAGACGTCGGTGCTCTTCGCGGCGGTCATCGGCGCCGTCTTCCTGAAGGAGAGCATGGGGCTGCGGCGGCTGGCTGGCGCGGCAACGGTCGTCGCGGGCGTCGCAGCGCTGAAGCTCTAGCCTCCGCGATGACCGACGCCCCTCCTGCCCGCGCCCGCGTCGTCGTCGTCGGCGGCGGCATCGCCGGCGTCTCGACGGCCTACCATCTCGCCGCGCTCGGCGTGCGCGACGTCGTGCTGCTCGAGCGGGGGCGGCTCACCTGCGGCACGACGTGGCACGCGGCGGGGCTCGTGGGCCAGACGCGCGCGACGCGCAACGCCACCCGGATGAGCCGCTACGGCATCGATCTCTACGCTTCGCTCGAAGCGGAGACCGGCCTCGCGACCGGCTGGAAGCGGTGCGGCAGCCTGAACGTCGCGAAGACGAAGGACCGGCTCGTGCTGATGAAGCGGCAGATGGCGCGCGCGAAGAGCTTCGGCATCGAGTTCGAGTTCGTCTCGCCGGCGGAAGTCGGACGGATCGCGCCGATCCTCCGCACCGACGACCTGGCCGGCGCCGTGTGGATCCCGGGCGACGGGAAGGCGAATCCCACCGATCTCACCCAATCGCTCGCCCGCGGAGCGAGAATGCGCGGCGCGACGATTGCGGAGGGCGTGAAGGTGACGGGCATCGACATCCGCAAGCGGCGCGTGCACGCCGTGCGCTGGGCGGCAGCGGGCGCCGAGGGAACGATCGAGTGCGAGACGGTCGTGAACTGCGGCGGCCAGTGGGCGCGGGCGCTTGGGCGTGCCGCGGGGGTCACCGTCCCCCTTTACGCGGCCGAGCATTTCTATCTCGTCACGAAGCCGATCGCCGGCGTCGCTCCCGACCTCCCCGTCATCCGCGACCCCGACGGCTGCATCTACTACAAGGAAGAGGTCGGCGGCCTCGTCATGGGCGGCTTCGAGCCGCAGGCGAAGCCGTGGAACGTCGAACCGATCCCGGACGGCTTCGAATTCCAGCTCCTCCCGGAGGACTGGGATCACTTCGAGATCCTGATGCGGAATGCCGTCCACCGCACGCCGTGCCTCGAGACGGCGGAGGTGAAGCTCCTACTGAACGGCCCCGAGAGCTTCACGCCCGACGGCAACTTCATCCTGGGCGAGGCGCCCGAGCTCGCGGGCTACTTCGTCTGCGCCGGCTTCAACTCGGCGGGCATCGCGAACGCGGGCGGCGCCGGCAAGCTCGTCGCCGAGTGGATCGTCCGCGGCGAGGCCCCGGTCGACCTGTGGGACGTCGACGTCCGCCGCTTCGCCACGTTCCATGCGAACCGGAAGCACCTCGCCGATCGCACCGTCGAGACACTCGGGCTGCACTACGCGATGCGCTGGCCGCGCGAGGAGCTCGAGACCGTGCGTCCGCTGCGACGCTCGCCGCTCTACGACCGGCTCGCCGCCAAGGGCGCCGTGTTCGGGTCGAAGATGGGTTGGGAGCGCGCGAACTACTTCCTGCCGCGCGGCGCGGAGCGCCCGCCGTACACGCTCGGGACGCCGGGGTGGCTTCCGCACGTGCTCGACGAGCAGCGCGCGTGCCGGGAGGACGTCGCCGTGTTCGACCAGACGTCGTTCGGCAAGCTCGTGCTCAAGGGCCGCGATGCGCTCGCCGTCCTGCAGCGCCTTTGCGCCAACGAGATCGACGTGGCGCCCGGCAGGATGGTCTACACGGCGATGCTCAACGCCCGGGGTGGATTCGAGAGCGACCTCACCGTGCTGCGCGTGGGCGCGAACGAGTTCTTCGTCGTCACCGGGTCCGCGCAGGTCGCGCGCGACTTCGCGTGGATCGAGCGCCACGTCGGCGAGGACGAGCACGCCGCGCTGGTCGACGTCACCGGCGGCTGGTCCGTCGTGTCCGTCATGGGCCCGAAAGCCGAGGCGCTGCTGGCGCGGCTGTCGCCCGACGATCTCACGAGGGCGGGGCTGCCCTTCGCGACGGCGAAGGAGATCGACGTCGGATACGCGCGGGTGCGCGCCGCGCGGATGAGCTACGTGGGCGGACCGGGCTACGAGCTCTACGTCACCGCCGACCAGTGCGTGACGCTCTACGACGCGCTCGCGGACGCGGGCGCGGAGTTCGGACTGCGCGATGCCGGCTACTACGCGATCGACGCGCTGCGCATCGAGGCGGGCCG
>DASQBO010000085.1:0-8168 GCA_035635175.1 Casimicrobiaceae bacterium
GGGGATGGCCGAGACGCTCGCCTACGCGACGCTCCTGAACCAGGGGATCGGCATCCGCCTGTCGGGGGAGGACACGGGGCGCGGCACGTTCTCGCACCGGCACGCCGTGCTGCACGACCAGAACCGCGAGAAGTGGGACTCGGGCACGTGGATCCCGCTCGAGCACGTGAAGCCCGGGCAGCCCGAGTTCGAGGTGATCGACTCGGTGCTGACCGAATACGGCGTGCTCGGCTTCGAGTACGGCTACGCGACCTCCGACCCCAAGCGCCTCGTCGTCTGGGAGGCGCAGTTCGGCGACTTCGCCAACGGCGCGCAGGTCGTGATCGACCAGTTCATCGCGTCCGGCGAGGTGAAATGGGGCCGGATCTGCGGACTCGTGCTGCTGCTCCCGCACGGCTACGAAGGACAGGGTCCCGAGCACTCGTCGGCGCGGCCCGAGCGCTACCTGCAGCTCTGCGCCGAGCACAACATGCAGGTCTGCGTGCCGTCCACCCCCGCGCAGATCTATCACCTCTTCCGCCGGCAGATGCTGCGCTCCTTCCGCCGGCCGCTGATCGTGATGAGCCCCAAGAGCCTGCTGCGCCACAAGGAGGCCGTGTCCACGCTCGACGAGCTTGCCGACGGGCGCTTCCAGAACGTGATCGGCGAGGTCGAGAAGGTCGTCGCGAAGAGCGTGCGCCGGGTGATCCTCTGCTCCGGCAAGGTCTACTACGAGCTCGCCGCGTACCGGCGCGAGCACAAGATCGGCGACGTCGCGATCCTGAGGCTCGAGCAGCAGTACCCGTTCCCGCACGACGACCTGAAGGAGCAGCTCGCGAAGTATGCGAACGCGACCGAGATCGTCTGGTGTCAGGAGGAGCCGCAGAACCAGGGGGCGTGGTACCGCCTCCGCGCGTACTTCCGCGCCGACGCGCTGCCGAACCAGGCCGTCGCCTACGCGGGGCGCCCGGTGTCGGCGACGACCGCCGTCGGCTACATGTCGAAGCACGTCGAGCGCCAGCAGAAGCTCGTCGAGGACGCCTTCGCCGCCGAGCTGTCCGAAGGCGAGATGCTCGTACGGACCTGATCGGAATGCCATGAGAGTGGAAGTCAAGGTCCCGCAGCTGCCCGAGTCCGTGGCGGAGGCCACGCTCGTCTCGTGGCACAAGAAGGCGGGCGCCGCGGTCGCCCGGGACGAGAACCTGATCGACGTCGAGACCGACAAGGTCGTGCTCGAGCTGCCCGCTCCCGCGTCGGGCGCGCTGGTGGAGATCCTGAAGGGCGACGGCTCGACGGTCGCGGGGCAGGAGGTGATCGCGATCATCGACACCGAGGCGAAGGCCGCCGCAGCGGCCGCGCCTGCCGCGGCGCCGGCGCCGCCCGGGCCGGCCGCGTCCGCGCCGCCGCCCGCGGCAGCGACGGCGATGCCGGCCGCGCGCAAATTGATGGCGGAGCAGGGCCTCTCCGCGTCCGACGTCACCGCCACCGGCCGCGGGGGACGCATCACCAAGGCCGACGTGCTCGCCGCCGAGGCGAAGGGGCCGGCCCCCGCCCCCGCACCGCCGCCGGCCGCGAAGGCGCCGCCCGCGCCCGCGGTGCCGTTGCCCGCCGAGCTCGGCAACCGGCCCGAGCAGCGCGTGCCGATGTCGCGCCTGCGCCAGCGCGTCGCGGAGCGCCTCGTCGCGTCGCAGGCGACCGCCGCGATCCTGACGACGTTCAACGAAGTCAACATGCAGCCGGTAATCGAGCTGCGCAACCGCTACAAGGACCGCTTCGAGAAGGAGCACGGGGTCAAGCTCGGCTTCATGGGCTTCTTCGTGAAGGCCGTCGTGCACGCGCTGAAGAAGTTCCCGGCCGTCAACGCCTCGATCGACGGCACCGACATCGTCTATCACGGCTACTTCGACATCGGCATCGCCGTCGGCAGCCCGCGCGGCCTCGTCGTGCCGATCCTGCGCGACGCGGACCAGCTTTCCATTGCCGAGATCGAGGCGAAGATCGCCGACTACGGCAAGCGCGCGCAGGAAGGGAAGCTCACCGTCGAGGAGCTGACCGGCGGCACGTATACCATCAGCAACGGCGGCGTGTTCGGCTCGATGCTGTCGACGCCGATCATCAACCCGCCGCAGTCGGCGATCCTCGGAGTCCACGCGACGAAGGACCGCGCGGTCGTCGAGAACGGGCAGGTCGTCGTGCGGCCGATGAACTATCTCGCGCAGTCGTACGATCACCGGATCATCGACGGCCGCGAGGCGGTGCTGTCGCTCGTGGCGATCAAGGAAGCGCTCGAAGATCCCGCACGCATGCTGCTCGACTTGTAGCCCGTCATTCCCGCGAACGCGGGGACGACGGCTTCGGTGCGCCGAGCGTCTCGAAGGACGAAGGAAGGGTCCACCATGGCGGAACAATACGACGTCGTCGTGATCGGCGCCGGCCCCGGCGGCTACATCGCCGCGATCCGTGCGGCGCAGCTCGGCATGAAGGTTGCGTGCATCGACGACTGGACGCGCGCCGACGGCAAGCCCGCGCCGGGCGGCACGTGCACGAACGTCGGTTGCATCCCGTCGAAGGCGCTGCTGCAGTCCTCGGAGAATTACGAACACGCGGGCCACGCGTTCGCCGAGCACGGGATCGCGGTGGAGAAGCTGTCGATCGACGTCACGAAGATGCAGGCACGCAAGGAGAAGGTCGTCGCGCAGAACAACGACGGCATCGCCTTCCTGTTCAAGAAGAACAAGGTCGCGTTCTTCAGCGGGAACGGTGCCTTCGCCGGCGGGAGCGCGGAGACCGGCTGGACCGTGACGGTGACCGGCGCGAAGCCCGCCGAGCTCGTCGGCAGGCACGTGATCGTGGCGACCGGCTCGAAGCCGCGGCCGCTGCCGGGCGTGGCGATCGACAACAAGCTCGTCCTCGACAACGAAGGCGCGCTCGCGCTGGCCGAGGTGCCGAAGCGCCTCGGTGTCGTCGGCGCGGGCGTGATCGGCCTCGAGATGGGCAGCGTCTGGCGCCGCCTCGGCGCGCAGGTGAGCGTGCTCGAGGCGCTGCCCGCGTTCCTCGGCGTCGCCGACGAAGCGGTCGCGAAGGAGGCGCAGCGCGCGTTCGCGAAGCAGGGCCTCGCGATCCAGCTCGGCGTGTCGATCGCGAAGGTCGCGGTGGGCAAGAGCGAGGTCGCGGTCGAGTGGAACGACGCCGCGGGCAAGCCGCAGTCGGCGACCTTCGACCGGCTGATCGTCTCGATCGGCCGGCTGCCGCACACCGCGGGTCTCGGCGCGGACAAGGTCGGGCTCGCGCTCGACGAGCGCGGCTTCGTCGGCGTCGATGCCGACTGCCGGACCAACCTCGCGAACGTCTGGGCGATCGGCGACGTCGTCCGCGGCCCGATGCTGGCGCACAAGGCCGAGGAGGAGGGCGTCGCGGTCGCGGAGCGGATTGCCGGACAGCACGGCCACGTCGACTTCGACACGATCCCGTGGGTGATCTACACGTCACCCGAGATCGCGTGGGTCGGCAGGACCGAGCAGCAGCTCAGAGCCGAAGGCGTGGCGTACAAAGCGGGCCGCTTCCCCTTTTCGGCGAACGGGCGGGCGCGCGCGCTCGGCGACACGACCGGCTTCGTCAAGATCCTCGCCGACGCGGCGACCGACCGGATCCTCGGCATGCACGTGATCGGTCCCTTCGCCTCCGAGCTGATCGCCGAGGGCGTCGTCGCGATGGCATTCGGCGCGGCGAGCGAGGACCTGGCGCGGACCTGCCACGCGCACCCGTCGCTCTCCGAAGCGACGAAGGAGGCCGCGCTCGCGGTCGAAGGCCGGACGCTCAACCTCTGACCGGATGCTGGACAACCACGGCGGCATCGAAGGCGAGGTCACCGCGCGCCACGACGCGTTCGTCGCGTGGCTCGAGCCGGTGCTCGCGGCCCGCGGCACGACGCTCGACCACGCACAGGCCGCGGCGTTCGACCGCCTCTCGCAGCTCGCGACCGAGCTCGAGGCGTTCCGCGCGGCACGCCGCTCGACGCTGAAGAAGCTCTTCCTCCCGCCCGAGCTGCCGCGCGGCGTCTACTTGTGGGGTGGAGTCGGGCGCGGCAAGAGCTTCCTGATGGACGGATTCTTCGCGACGGTCGCGATCCACCGCAAGACGCGCGTCCATTTCCACGCGTTCATGCGCGGGGTGCACGAGGAGCTCGCGCGGCTCAAGCACGAGGAGGATCCCCTCGCTGCGGTCGCGGACCGGATCGCGGAGCGCCACCGGCTCGTCTGCTTCGACGAGTTCCACGTCTCCGACATCGCCGACGCGATGATCCTCGGCCGGCTCTTCGCCGGGCTCTTCGAGCGAGGCGTCGTGTTCGTGATGACGTCGAACTACCCGCCGGACGGCCTGTGGCCCGACGGGCTGCAGCGCGAGCGCTTCCTGCCGGCGATCGCGCTCGTGAACCAGTGGCTGGACGTGGTCGAGGTTGACGCCGGCATCGACTATCGACTGCGCGCGCTCGAGCAGGTCGGCGTCTACCGGGCGCCGCTCGGACCCGACGCCGACGCCGCGCTCGCCGGCGCTTTCGAGCGGATGCGCAGCGGCCACGACGAGAGCCCCCGCCTCACGGTCGAGGGCCGCGAGATTCTCGCGCGGCGCATCGCCGGCAGCGCCGCCTGGTTCGACTTCGCGACGCTCTGCGAGGGCCCCCGCTCGCAGCGCGACTACCTGGAGCTCGCCCGCAGCTTTCCGGTGCTCTTCCTCTCCGGCGTGCCCCGGCTGACCGCCGAGATGGGCAACAGCGCCAGGCGCTTCACGTGGCTCGTCGACATCCTGTACGATCATCGCGTGAAGCTCGTCATCTCGGCCGCCGTCCCCCCGGACGGGCTGTATCGCGCCGGGCCGAACCAGCGGGAGTTCGCGCGGACCGTGAGCCGCCTGATCGAGATGCAATCCCGCGAGTACATGGCGCTCCCGCACGATCCCGCGCTCGCGCGCGGCGAGGGCGGGACCTGACCGGCCGTCCCCACACCGTTCGCCGTTTCGAAGGAGATCCCCGTGCAGAAATTCAAGGCGTACCGGACTTTCCAGGAGAACAACGCCGTCGCGAGCCGGTTCGTCGAGATGGCGATCGACGACCTGGATCCGGGCGACGTCGTCGTGCGCACCAAGTACTCGACGATCAACTACAAGGACGCGCTGTCGTACAACGGCGCCGGCAAGATCATGCGGAAGTATCCGACGAACGCCGGCATCGACATGGCGGGCACCGTCGAGTCCTCCGGCGACTCCCGCTGGAAGCGCGGCGACAAGGTGATCGTCCACGCGTACGACATGGGCGTCGCGCACGACGGCGGTTACGCGGAGTTCGTGCGCGTGCCGGGCGACTGGATCGTCCGGCGCCCGGAGAGCATGACGGCGTTCGACGCGATGACGCTCGGCACCGCGGGTTTCACGGCGGCGCAGGCGATCATGCTGATGGAGCACAACGGGCTCAAGCCCGAGAACGGGCCGGTCGCGGTCACGGGCGCGACGGGCGGCGTCGGCTCGGTCGCGATCGAGATCCTCGCGAAGAGCGGCTACGAGGTCGTCGCGATCACGGGGAAGAAGGAGGAGAGCCGCTACCTCAAGAATCTGGGCGCGAAGGACGTGATGCTTCGCCAGTCGATCGATCTCTCGAAGCTGCGACCGCTCGACAAGTCGACCTGGGCGGGCGCCGTCGACAACCTGGGCGGCGACCTGCTCGCGTGGCTGCTCTCCACGATGAAGGTCGGCGGGACGGTGGGCGCGGTCGGGCTCGCCGCCGACATGAAGCTGCACACGTCCGTTGCGCCGTTCATCCTGCGCGGCGTCGCGCTGCTCGGCGCCGACAGCGCGAACTGCCCGATGGCGACCCGGCAGAGGATCTGGAACAAGCTCGCCGTCGAGTGGCGCCCCGACCAGGTCCACGACCAGGTCCGGACGATCGAGTTCGAGGATCTGCCGACGCACTTCGAGCCGTACCTCAAGGGAATGGTCCGCGGGCGGACGGTGGTGCGGATCGCGCCCGATAGTCACCCCTAGGACATTTCGAAGGTCGTTTCGACGACTGCCGGCGCGCTCCGTGGCGGTCGGTTGATCCTGAGCAAGGAGCGGCCCGGGCGCGCGTCTTAGCCTTCCGCATCGGGCGGCCGTGGGTGCCGCCCGCGGTCCAGCCGGAGGAGCGTTCGCCATGGCCACCTACAAGGACTTCCACCGGGCATCGCTCGCCGACCGCGACGCGTTCTGGCGCGAGGAAGCGAAGCTCGTCGACTGGCAGACGCCGTTCGAGTCGGTGCTCGACTATTCGAAGCCGCCGTTCGCGAAGTGGTATGTGGGCGGCCGCACGAACCTCTGCCACAACGCGGTGGACCGTCACCTCGCTTCCCGCGGCTCGCAAAAGGCGCTCGTCTACATCTCGACGGAGACGAACGAGACGAGGAGCTACACCTACGCCGAGCTCGCCGCGGAGGTGAACCGCTTCGCCGCCGTCCTCCGGGGCGAGGGCGTCGGCCGCGGCGACCGCGTGCTGATCTACATGCCGATGATCGCCGAGGCGGCGTTCGCGATGCTCGCCTGCGCAAGGATCGGCGCGATCCACTCGGTCGTCTTCGGCGGCTTCGCCGCGGCGAGCCTCGCGACGCGCATCGACGACGCGAAGCCCAAGGTCATGGTCACGTCCGACTGCGGGATGCGCGGCGGCAAGCCGGTTCCCTACAAGCACTTGGTCGACGAGGCGATCCGGCTCGCCGCGCATCCGCCGCGGAAGGTGATCATCGTGAATCGCGGGCTCGACAGGGAGATGAAGGTCGTCGCCGGACGGGACCTCGATTACGCGGAGCTTCGCGCGCGCCATCTCGACGCGAAGGTTCCGTGCGAGTGGCTCGAGTCGTCCGAGCCGTCGTACATCCTCTACACGTCGGGGACGACCGGCAAGCCGAAGGGCGTCCAGCGCGACACCGGCGGCTACGCGGTCGCGCTCGCGTCGTCGATGCGCCGCATCTACTGCATCGAGCCGGGCGACTCGATGTTCACGACGAGCGACATCGGCTGGGTCGTCGGCCACTCGTACATCGTCTACGGCCCGCTGATCGCGGGCGCCACGACCGTCATGTACGAGGGTCTGCCGATCCGGCCGGATCCCGCGATCTGGTGGAAGATCGTCGCCGAGAACCGCGTGAAGACGATGTTCAGCTCGCCGACGGCGATCCGCGTGCTGAAGAAGCAGGACACGAAGTACATGAAGCAGCACGACCTGTCGTCGCTCGAGTACCTGTTCCTCGCCGGCGAGCCGCTCGACGAGCCGACCGCCCGCTGGGCATCGGACGCGCTCGGCGTGCCCATCGTCGACCACTACTGGCAGACCGAGACGGGCTGGGCGATCCTCTCCGCGATGCCGGGCGTCGAGGATACGCCGCGCAAGTTCGGCAGTCCGTCGTTCCCGGTCTACGGCTACGACGTGCGGCTGCTGCGCGAGGGCAGCGGCGAGGAGGCGGGCGCGGAGGAGAAGGCCGTGCTGACGATCATGCCGCCGCTGCCGCCCGGCTGCATGACGACGGTGTGGGGTGACGACGAGCGCTTCGTCAAGACGTATTTCTCCGACTTCGGCAGGAAGCTCGCCTATTCGACGTTCGACTGGGCGACGCGCGATCCCGACGGCTACTACTTCGTGCTCGGCCGCACCGACGACGTGATCAACGTGGCCGGCCACCGCCTCGGCACGCGCGAGATCGAGGAGGCAGTGCAGGCGCACCCCGGGATTGCCGAGGTGGCGGTGGTCGGCGTCGCCGACTCGCTCAAGGGACAGGTGCCGGTCGCCTTCGCGGTCGTCAAGGATCCGGCGAAGGTCGCGAGCGCCGACGGCGTCGCCGCGATGCGCAAGGAGGTGATGGACACCGTCGACCGCGAGTTGGGCGCGATCGCGCGTCCGGGCGCCGTGCACTTCGTGACGCTGCTGCCGAAGACCCGCTCCGGCAAGCTCCTGCGGCGGTCGATCCAGGCGCTGGCGGAGGGTCGCGATCCCGGCGATCTCACGACCATCGAGGACCCGGGCGCGCTCGAGCAGATCAAGGCCGCGCTCGGGCCGCGGGCCGGCGTCTGAGGCGGCCTCGACCGGCAAGGAGGGTAAGCGCGACTTGGGCGGCGCCGTGCGGGCGGGCGATAATGACGGTTTCGCCGCTCCCCGCCAATGCCCAACGACT
>DASQBO010000086.1:0-7544 GCA_035635175.1 Casimicrobiaceae bacterium
CTTCGAGCCGCGGGCCGCGCTCGTCCCCGTGGGTGACGGGCTCGCCGCGCTGCGCGCGATCGTCGCCGGCGCGCCGTCGCGGCTCGTGCCCGGCGGCTCGCTCGTCGTCGAGCACGGCTACGACCAGCGGGACGCGGTGCGCGCGCTGTTCGTCGCCGCGGGCTTCAACGACGTCGTTTCGGCGCGCGATCTCGCCGGCATTCCGCGGGTCGCGGCCGGCCGCGCGGCGCGCTGAAGGTCAATCGGCGCGCGGCCGTCGCCCGGGCAGTTCCGGCGCGGGGCGACGCCCGTCGATCGTGTGGCGAAGGGCCAGCACCGGATGCCGCCAGAGCATCCGCGGCCCGGCGTAGCGCATCACCACGCGCACCTGCTCGCGCAACGCCGCGCTGT
Organism: Casimicrobiaceae bacterium; assembly: GCA_035635175.1. GTDB lineage: Bacteria > Pseudomonadota > Gammaproteobacteria > Burkholderiales > Casimicrobiaceae > CAIWHR01. The sequence continues at coordinate 391 of DASQBO010000086.1, forward strand.
AGCAGTGCACGGTGCACTTCGCGCAGGTCGGCTTGTCGTCGCCGAACACGCAGCGATCGAGCCGTCGCGTCGCGTACGCGAGCAGCGCCGCGCAGCCGTCGCACAGCCCCTCGTCCTCGGCGTGCACGTCGTGGCAGTAGATGCGGATCATCGCCGCCAGCGTCGCGAGCTCGCGCGCGAGGCGCGGATGACGCCGCGCGTCGTGGACACGCCGCGTGGCGACGTTGACCGGCGAGCCGGTGACGGGAGCGTCCATGGCGACGCTCATTGTCCGGGCGCCCGCCTCCGGCTCCCATGACGTGAATCAAGGAAGGGCGTTCGGGGACGCGACGCCGAGCTTCTCCGCCCACGGGGCGAGCGCGGGCATGATCGTGGGATAGAGCGCGACGCCGTTCGCGCGCTGCTCGCGGCGTCGGCGCAGGCCGCCCTCGCCCGGCAGGCGGACGCGGTCGACGCCGGGCCGCGGCTTCGACGCGCGCGCCGCGCGCACGAGGTGATCCATCTGCCGGCGGAACGCAGCGAGCCCGCCGAACGCCTCGGGATCGAGAAGCTGCACGAACACGGTGCCGCCCCAGCCCTCCGTCGGGTCGGCGCGGCCGAAGCCCGCGAGCCCGGCGGTCAGCGCCTCGACGAAGAGGCCGAGGCCGAATCCCTTGTGGCCCGCGTCGAGACCTCCGAGCGGCAGCAGCGCGCCCTTCGGTTCGCCGACCAGCACGCCGGGATCGTCGGTCGCGCAGCCATCGCCGTCGATGAGCCAGGGACCCGGGAGCCGGCGCCCGGCGGCGCGCTCCTGGTGCGCGAAGCCCATGCTCGTGATCGACGTGGAGACGTCGATCAGGATGGGGTCGTCCGACGTGGGCAGCCCGGCGGCGATCGGGTTGGGCGTGAGGATCGGCGTGACGCCGCCGTGCGGGACGACCGCGGCAAGCAGCGGATCCGAGCTCTGCACGATCGCGACGACGCCTCGCTCCGTGGCGCGGATCAGGTAGGCCGCGAGGCAGGCGATGTGGTGCGAACGCCGGATGACGACCGTGCCCGTGCCGTGCGTCGCGGCCATCGTCGCCGCCGTGTCGAGCGCGCGCAGCGTGAGCCACGGTCCCGGCAGGCGGCGGCCGTCCCACGTCTGCGCGGCGGCCCGCTCGTTGACGATCTCCGGCGCCCCCGACGTCGCCATCGACCCTTTCTCGATCTCCGCGAGGTACGGCGCGAGGAGCGCGAGGCCGTGCGTCGTGTGGCCCAGGAGATCGCCTTCGACCAGGATGTCGGCGACGTCGTGCGCGATGTCGTCGCGCATCCCGGCGCGGTCGAGGAGCGCGCGCGCAAAGCTCGCGAGCGCGTCGGCGGCGAAGCGGGGGACGGGGGCGCTCACGCGTGCACGAAGGAAGACGGAAGGCGGTTGACGCGGCCGCGCGATTCTCCGACGATTCTACCCGACGCGCATCGCCCGGTGGCGCGCACGCCGATCGCGGCGCCCCTCCCGTGCTTCCCTCCTCGCTCACCGTCAGCGTCGTCACCTTCCGGCCGGACACCGTGCTGCTCGAGCGGTGCCTGCGCAAGCTCGCGCTCGCGATCGGCGCGGCGCGCGAGGACGGCTGCGTGAAGAGCGTCGCCGTCGCGCTGATCGACAACAGCGAGGACCGCGAAGTCGCCGAGGAGGTGATCCGGCTCGGCAAGGCGCGCTTCGCCGATTCCGGCATCCAGATGACGTACCTGCATGGGCACCTCAACATCGGGTACGGCATCGCGCACAACCTGATGCTGCACGGCACCGGCGCCGACTACCAGCTCGTGCTCAATCCCGACGTCGAGGTCGCGAGCGACTCGATCGCCAACGCCGTGCGCTGGCTCGACGCGCATCCGGACGTCGGCGTCGCGGCGCCCGCGGTCACGCGCGGCGACGACGGCACGCCGGACTTCCTGTGCAAGCGCTATCCGGCGGTGTTCGATCTGCTCCTGCGCGGCTTCGCGCCCTCCTTCGTCCAGCGCCTCTTCCGCAAGCGGCTCGACCGCTACGAGCTCCGCGACTACATCGATCCCACGAGCGACAAGCCGGTGCTCGGCGTCCCGGTCATGTCGGGCGCGTGCATGCTCGTGCGGCGCAAGCCGATCGACGCGACCGGCGGCTTCGATCCCAGGTTCTTCCTGTACTTCGAGGACTTCGACTGGAGCGTTCGCCTGAACAAGGTGACGCAGACCGTCTACCTGCCCTCCTTCCGCGTCGTCCACCACGGCGGGCACGCGGCGCGGAAGGGCCTCCGGCACATCCTGTGGTTCACGAAGAGCGGGATCCGCTTCTACCGGAAGCACGGCTGGCGATGGTTCTGACGCGATGACCAGGGGCTCCGTCGTCGTCACCGGCGCGGACGGCTTCGTCGGCCGTGCGCTGGTCGGCCACTTCCGCGAGACCGGGCGCCCGTTCCGCGCGACGGTGCGCGCCTGGAATGCGGAAGTCCCGTTGCCTCCGAGCATCGTCGTCGTCCGCGACCTCGCGTCGGCGCCGGAGGCCGACCTCGCGGCGCTGCTCGAGGGCTCCGCCGCGGTCGTCCATCTCGCCGCGCGCGTCCACGTGATGCGCGAGACCGCCGCCGACCCGGCGGGGTCGTATCGCGCGGCCAACGTCGTGCCGACCGCGAGGCTCGCGCACGCCGCCGTGCGCGCCGGCACCACGCGCTTCGTCTTCGCGAGCACGGTCAAGGTCAACGGCGAGATCACGGCACCGGGGCGGCCGTTCCGTCCGGACGACCCGCCGGCCCCGCAGGACGCGTACGCCCGAAGCAAGCTCGACGCCGAGCGCGAGCTCGGCCGCATCTGCGCCGGCACTTCGCTCGCTCCGGTGATCCTGCGCCTGCCGCTCGTCTACGGCCCCGGCGTGGCCGGGAATTTCCTCGCGCTCTCCGACGAGATCGCGCGCGGCCGCGCGCTGCCGCTGGGCGCGATCCGGAATCGGCGGTCGGTGCTCGGCACGGCCAATCTCGTCGAAGCGATCGACGCGGCGCTCGACGCGCCGGAAGCGCCGCGCGGCGTCCATTTCGTCGCCGACAGCGAGAGCATCGGCGTTCCCGACCTCGTACGCGCAATCGCCGCGTCGTTCGGCGTCGAGGCGCGGCTCCGCGCGGTTCCCGTCTGGCTCCTGCGCCTCGCCGGCACGCTGTCCGGCCGCCGCGCGAACGTTGCGCGGCTGACCGAGTCGCTCGAAGTGGACGCCTCGTCGTTCACCGCGGCGACCGGCTGGACGCCGCGGCACTCGCTCGCGCACGGCCTCGCGGCGACTGCGCGCTGGTGGCGATTGCGCCATTCGATCTGAGCCGTCCGGCCGCGCCGCTATAATCGCGACGATGAGCGTACGCCCTTCCGGCCGCCGCGCCGACGAGCTCAGGCCGCTCCGGATCACCCGCCGCTACACGCGTCACGCCGAAGGCTCGGTGCTGATCGAGGCCGGCCACACCAAGGTGATCTGCACGGCGAGCGTCGAGGAGGGCGTGCCGTCGTTCCTCAAGGGGAAGGGCCAGGGCTGGCTGACCGCCGAATACGGGATGCTGCCGCGCGCGACGAACACGCGCACGCGGCGGGAGGCCGCCGAGGGCCGGCAATCCGGGCGCACGCAGGAAATCCAGCGGCTCATCGGCCGCAGCCTCCGTGCGGTGACCGACCTCGCGAAGCTCGGCGAGCGGACGGTCAAGATCGACTGCGACGTGCTGCAGGCCGACGGCGGGACGCGCTGCGCGTCGATCACCGGCGCGTGCGTCGCGCTGCACGACGCGGTCGCGTGGTGCAGGGCGAGGGCGCTCATCGGCGGCGAACCGCTCACCGACTGCGTGGCGGCGGTGTCGGTCGGCATCGTAGACGGCGTGCCGCTGCTCGACCTCGACTACGGCGAGGATTCCGGCTGCGACACCGACATGAACGTCGTGATGACGGGCGCCGGCGGCTTCGTCGAGCTGCAGGGCACGGCGGAAGGCAAGCCGTTCACGCGTGCGGAGATGGACGCGCTCGTCGCACTGGCCGAGCGCGGCATCGGCGAGCTGATCGCCGCGCAGCGCGCGGCGCTCGCGGCGGCCTGACGCGAACGCGCGGCGATGGCGATCGCGCGGCTCGTGCTCGCGTCGGGCAACGAAGGCAAGCTGCGCGAGTTCCGCCGGCTGCTTGCGCCGCTCGGCATCGAGGTCCTCGCGCAGTCCGAGCTCGGGATCGCGGAGGCCGACGAGCCGCACGCGACGTTCGTCGAAAACGCGCTCGCCAAGGCGCGGCACGCGAGCGCCGCGGCGCAGCTGCCTGCCCTGGCCGACGACTCGGGACTGTGCGTCGACGCGCTCGGCGGGGAGCCGGGCGTGCAGAGCGCGCGCTACGCGGGCGAGCCCAGGTCGGATGCGCGCAACAACGCCAAGCTGATCGCGGCGCTCGAGGGCGTCGCCGATCGCCGTGCGCACTACGCGTGCGTGCTCGCGCTCGTTCGCCACGCGGGCGACCCCGAGCCGATCATCGCGCAAGGGGACTGGCACGGGACGATCGTCGACGCGCCGCGCGGGACGGGGGGCTTCGGCTACGACCCGCACTTCCTCGATCCGGCGACCGGGCTCACCGGCGCCGAGCTGCCGCTCGCGCGGAAGAACGCGCTCTCGCACCGCGGCAAGGCGATGCGCGCGCTGATGGCACGATTGCGGGCCGGGCGATGACCGCGCGGAACGCGGCCGGGTCGCCGGCGCAGCCTCGCTTCCCGGCGCTTCCGCCGCTCGCGCTTTACACCCACATCCCGTGGTGTGTGCGCAAGTGTCCGTACTGCGACTTCAACTCGCACGAGGCGAAAGGCGACGTGCCCGAGGACGCGTACGTCGATGCTCTCATCGCCGACCTCGAGTTCGCGCTGCCGTCGATCTGGGGCCGCCGGATCTTCTCGGTGTTCATCGGCGGCGGCACGCCGAGCCTGTTCGGCGCGGCGGCGATCGACCGCCTGCTCTCCGCCATACGAGCACGCGTTCCGCTCGCTCCGGAGGCGGAGATCACGCTGGAAGCGAACCCGGGCACGTTCGAGCGCGCGAAGTTCGCGGGCTTCCGCGCGGCCGGCGTGAACCGCCTGTCGCTCGGGATCCAGAGCTTCGATCCCGCGCACCTGCGCGCGCTCGGCCGGATCCACGACGCCGAGGAGGCGCGCAGAGCCGCGGAGGCCGCCCTCTCGATCTTCGGCAACGTCAACTTCGACCTGATGTACGCGCTGCCGCGGCAGACGCCGGACGAGGCCCGCGCCGACGCCGCAGCGGCGCTCGCGTACGGACCGCCGCACCTGTCGTTCTACCAGCTCACGCTCGAGCCGAACACGCTCTTCCACCACCGCCCGCCGCCGCTTCCCGACGAGGACCTCGCCGCCGACATCGAGGAAGCCGTGGAGGCGATGCTCGTCGAGAGGGGCTACGTCCATTACGAGACGTCCGCGCACGCGAAGCCGGGCCGCGAGTGCGCGCACAACCTCAACTACTGGCGCTTCGGCGACTACCTCGGCATCGGGGCGGGCGCGCATTCGAAGCTCTCGTTTCCGGACCGGATCATTCGCCAGGTCCGGTGGCGACAGCCGAAGCGATATTTCGAAGGGGTCGCCGCCGGCGCGCCGTTGATGGACAATGCGGAAGTGTCCCGCGACGACGTCGGCTTCGAGTTCATGCTGAACGCGCTGCGCCTCACCGCCGGGGTTCCGGCCTCGCTCTTCGCCGAGCGCACGGGCTACCCGCTGGCGCTCGTCGCGCGCGGGCTCGAGGCGGCCACCGCGCGCGGGCTTCTCGATGCGGACCCGACGGTGATCCGGCCGACCGCGCTCGGCCGGCGCTTCCTCAACGACCTGCAGGCGCTGTTCCTCGTCGAGCCCCGAAATCGGGCGGCGGCGGTGCGCGAGCCGGTCCGCGACGGGCACTGAGTCGATTTCCATGAACGATTCCAGGGCTTCGCACCTGCGGCTTGCCGATGCCGTCGCCGCGATCGCCGCCGGCACGCTGACCGCGCGTGCGCTCGCCGAGGCGCACCTCGCGCGAATCGCGGCGACCGACGCCGCGATCGAGGCGTGGGCATGTCTCGACCCCTCGCACGTGCGCGCCGAGGCGGACCGCTGCGACGCGGTGCGTCCATCGCGAGGACCGCTCGCGGGCATTGGCGTTGGCGTCAAGGACATTTTCGCGACCGCCGACCTGCCGACGGAAGACGGCTCGCCGATCTTCGCCGGCCACCGTCCCGCGCACGATGCGGAAGCCGTCGCGCGGCTGCGCCGCGCCGGCGCCTACGTGTTCGGCAAGACGGTCACCGCCGAGTTCGCGTACTTCCAGCCGGGAAAGACGCGCAATCCCTGGAATGCGCGGCACACGCCGGGCGGCTCTTCGTCGGGATCGGCGGCAGCCGTCGCCGCGGGCCACGTCATCGCGGCGCTCGGCACGCAGACCAACGGCTCGATGATCCGGCCGGCGGCGTTCTGCGGCGTCGTCGGGTTCAAGCCGACGAAGGACGCGATCCCGTACGCGGGCGCGTTCGCGTTCAGCCCGACGCTCGACCAGGTCGGCACGTTCGCCCGCGACGTTGCGGGCGCCGCGCGGCTTGCGAGCGTCGTCGCCGATGCCGGGCGCGTGGCGGCGGCGCCGGCCGCGCTGTCGCGACCGCCGCGACTCGCGTGGCTTCCGGGCTTTCCCTGGACGCAGATCGAGCGCGAAGGCGCCGCCGCGCTCGACGCCGCCGCGGCGCGTCTGCGCGCGGCGGGCGCGGAGATCGTCGCCGTTGATTTCCCGGTGCCCTGGCGCGATGCGCATCTCGTGCTGCGCACGATCATGCTGCACGAAGCGGCACTGCGGCACCGTGCGCTGCAGGAGCGCGAGCGTGCGCGGATGTCGGCGCAGCTCAACGCCGCGCTCGATGAGGGGCACGCCACTCCGGACGGCGACTATCGGACGGCGCTTCGCCGCCGCGACGAGGCGATCGGCACCTTCACGGCATGGCTCGCAGGCTTCGACGCGGTGGTCTCGCCGCCGGCGCGCGGCGCGGCGCCCGCCGACCTCGCGTCGACCGGCGATCCGGCGTGCTGCTCGCTCTGGTCGCTGACCGGCTTTCCCGCGATCTCGATCCCGATCGGCCGCGCCGCGAAGGGACTGCCGCTCGGCATGCAGCTGGCGGCGCCGCAGGGCGCC
>DASQBO010000087.1:0-12230 GCA_035635175.1 Casimicrobiaceae bacterium
CGCTCGGCAACATGGAGGCGGTCCAGTTCCACCCGACCGCGATCTTCCCCGCGGGCATCCTCGTCACCGAGGGCTGCCGCGGCGACGGCGGGCTGCTCAAGGACGTCGACGGCCACCGCTTCATGCCGGACTACGAGCCCGAGAAGAAGGAGCTCGCCTCGCGCGACGTCGTTTCGCGGCGGATGGAGGAGCACATCGCGAAGGGCAAGGGCGCAAAGAACCGCTTCGGCCAGCACCTCTGGCTCGACATCACGCTGCTCGGCGAGAAGCACATCAAGCACAACCTCCGCGAGGTCTGGGAGATCTGCCACTACTTCCTCGGCGTCGATCCGGTGAAGGAGTGGATACCCGTGCGGCCGGCGCAGCACTACACGATGGGCGGCGTGCGCACGAACCACACCGGCGAGAGCCCGACGTTGAAGGGCCTCTTCGCCGCGGGCGAGGCGGCGTGCTGGGACATGCACGGCTTCAACCGGCTTGGGGGCAACTCGGTCGCGGAAACGGTGGTCGCGGGGATGATCGTCGGCGAGTTCATCGCCGACTTCTGCGACAAGGTCGAGAACGACGTCGTCATCCCGACGCGCGTCGTCCACGACTTCCTGCGCCGCGAGCAGCTGCGGATCGACGGCCTCGTCGACGGGCGCGGCACCGAGGACGCGGCGGCGCTCAAGGCCGCGATGCAGGAGATCATGACCGCCAAGGTCGGGATCTTCCGGCGCGGCGCCGACCTCGAATCGGCGGTCGAAGAGCTCCAGGCCCTCCTCGTCCGGAGCCGCAACATCGGCTTGAAGTGCAAGGCGCGCGGCTCGAATCCCGAGCTCGTCACCGCCTACCGTGTGCAGAAGATGCTCAAGGTCGCGCTGTGCGTCGTCTACGGGGCGTTCACCCGCACCGAGAGCCGGGGCGCTCACTTCCGGGAGGACTTCCCGCGCCGCAACGACGCCGAGTGGCTCAAGCGGACGCTCGCGACGTGGAGGTCGGAGGGCGACACGCTGCCCTCGCTCGCCTACGAGGCGCTCGACGTGAACCGGATGGAGCTGCCGCCCGGCTGGCGCGGCTACGGCGCGAAGGACTACGTCGACCACCCCGATACGCCGAAGCGGGCGGCCGAGGTCGAGGCATTGAAGCAGAAGATGGCCGGCGCGTCGCGCTTCGCGCTGCAGGAGGCGCTGATGCCCTATGCGTCGCTCCTGCCGGACCGCCTGCGGGGCCGCAACGAGCGCATCGACGAGCCGCTGGAGGCGACGGCATGAACGACACTTCGGCGAAGGCGGTTCCGGTGGCGATGCCCGCCACGCGCAACGGCAACGGCAACGGCAACGGGCCGCACCGGCAGCTCGCGATCAACGTGCTGCGCTACAACCCGCAGGAGAAGGGAAGCGTCCCGCACCTCCAGACCTACCGGCTCGAGGAAGCGGACGGGATGACCCTGTTCATCGCGCTGAACGAGATCCGCGAGAAGCAGGACGCGTCGCTGCAGTTCGACTTCGTCTGCCGCGCCGGCATCTGCGGCAGCTGCGCGATGGTGATCAACGGCCGGCCGACGCTCGCCTGCCGGACCCTCACGAAGAACCTGCCGGCGGACGTCACGCTCGCGCCGCTGCCCTTCTTCGAGCTGATCGGCGACCTCTCCGTCAACACCGGCAAGTGGATGCGCGGGATGAGCGAGCGGTTGCAGGGCTGGCTCCACCTCAAGAACCCGAACCCCGATCTCCGGCGGATCGAGGAGAAGATGGACCCGGACCTCGCGGACCGGATCTACGAGCTCGACCGCTGCATCGAGTGCGGCTGCTGCGTCGCCGCCTGCGGCACCGCGCGGATGCGCAAGGACTTCGTCGGCGCGGTGGGACTGAACCGCGTCGCGCGCTTCCGGCTCGACCCGCGGGACGCCCGCACCGACGCCGACTACTACGACGTGATCGGCGACGACGACGGCGTGTTCGGCTGCATGTCGCTGCTCGCCTGCCACGACGTCTGCCCGAAGAACCTGCCGCTCGCCACGCAGATCGCCTTCGTGCGCCGCAAGATGGTGGCGATGGCGCTGAAGTAGCGGGGACGGGCGCGGCGCGGCCCGTGCGTCGCGTTCCCCGACCGCGGCTCAGGCACCGGTGAGCCAGCGCGGCAACGGGACCGCGTCGAGCACGTTCTTGAGCCGGTGGCCCGTCTCGGTGTCGCCTTCGATGACGAGCCGGCGCTCGAAGAAGAGCGTGTCGGGATCCGCGCGTCGCGCCGCAAGCAGCAGGAAATCCGCGGCGCAGGCGGTGAACGTGACGTCGACGGTGTCGCCTGTCGCCACGGCGGCAAACCGCCGGCCGCGAATGCGGAACGCCACCGCGACGCCGGCGTCGCGCACCGCGATCCGGAACGACTTGCCCTCGAACGCCGCCAGCGCCTCGCGGCCGACAACACGCGGCGCCGCGAGCGACAGCGCGATGGCGCAGGCGAGCGACGGCGGGTAAGCGGGCAGCCGGGACGCGATCGCGCGCACGAACGGCGGCAGCAGGAACGCGGGCGCGCCGGCGCGCCGCGGCGACGGAACGCCTGACGGAACGCCGCGCGGGGTGTCGCTCATGGCCTCGCCTCCGCGCGCGCCACCTGCTCGAGGCCGGGACGGCCGTGCCAGTAGCCGTTGCACGCGGACGCGGGCAGCAGCGGCTCGAGCGCCCGCGCCGCGTCGGCGACGGAGCGCCCCGCGAGCGCGCCGCGAAACACGGCGATCACCTCGTCCATGCGCTCGGACTGCGGAGACAGCCGCACGGCGTCCACGCCGACGGCGCGCATCTCCGGCAACGCCTCGACGAGGCTCAGCACGCGATACGACTGGGTCTGGATGCCGTTCAGCACGAGGAAGGGCTCGCCGTCGCGGGTCGCGAGCGGAAGTCCGTCCGGATGCTCGAGGCAGCGGAAGCGGCAGTCGTCCTTCGGCAGGTCGTAGTGGCGCGCCGTGAAGCATCGCGCCGAGAACGCGAGCGGCAGCCGGCCGTAAGCGAACACTTCGGTGGCGACGCCCTGGGGCTTCGCGGCGACGACCGCGGCGAGCGACGCGCGCGGCATCTCGACGGGCGGCACCCAGCGCTCGGCGCCCAGCGAGGCGAAGAAGGCGAGCGTCGGCGCGTTGTAGACGTTGAGGTGCGGTCCCGCGACGAACGGGGCCCTCCCGGCCACGACGTTGACCGCGCTCATGTCGTTCGCCTCGAGCCGGAAGCGCCCTTCCGCGGCGATCCGGCGCAGCGTCTTGAGGTCGGATTCCGACTCCATCAGGACCTGCGCCGACAGGACGACTTCCTTGCCCGCATCCGCGAGCCGGGCTGCTGCGTCGAGCCAGTCGGCCGTCCGATACTCGTGGCGGCGCGAACAGACCGCTTCACCGAGGTAGACACGGTCCACCGGCGCGGCGGCCACGGCCGCGTAGAACGCATCGAGCCGGGCCTTCGGCCAGTAGTAGAGGACCGGTCCCAGCGTCAGTTGCATCGCCGCCCCTACTTCCACGGCCGGTGGTAGGCGCCGAGGGTCGTCTGGCGCCCCTCGGACAACGTGGCGAGCGCGTGCATCCACTCGTCGCGCACCGCGAATCGGTCGCGGTCCGCGACGCAGGTGTCGATGGCCGCCCGCCAGACCCGCGTGACCGCCGCGACGTACGCGGGGCTGCGCTGGCGGCCCTCGATCTTGACCGCCGCGATCCCCATCCGGACGAGGGCGGGCAGCAGCTCGAGCGTGTTGAGCGACACCGGCTCCTCGATCGCGTAGTACGTCGCGTCGCGCACCGCGTAGCGGCCCTTGCACAGCGTCGGGTAACCGGCCGCCTCGCCTTCGCCGAAGCGGTCGATCAGGACGCCGTTCAGCCGCACCTCGAGGCCGTCGGGAGTCTCCTGCCAGCGCACGGCTTTCGCGGGCGAGCACACGCCGACGGTGTTGGGTCCCTCGCCGGTCGCGTACGACGAAAGCGCGCAGCGGCCCTCGACCATGACGCACAGGCTGCCGAAGCCGAAGACTTCGATTTCCGCTTGCGCGTGGTCGACGACGTGCTCGACCTGCGCGAGGGACAGCACGCGCGGCAGCACTGCCCGCCGGATGCCGAAGTGGCGCACGCAGAAGTTGATCGCCTCGTAGGTCGTCGCCGATCCCTGCACGGACAGGTGCAGCCGCAATCCGGGATGGCGCGCCGCCGCGTATTGCATGAGGCCGGGGTCGGCGAGGATGACGGCGTCGACGCAGAGATCGGCGGCGAGATCGAGCGCGCCGCGCCAGCGGTCCTGCGTGCCCGGCTGCGCGTACGTGTTGAGCGCGACGAGCACCTTGCAGCCGCGGGCGCGGGCGTAGCGCACGCCGTCGACCGCGGACCTCGCGTCGAAGTTGAGGGCGCCGAAATTGCGCGCGTTCGTCTCGTCGCGAAACCCGAGGTACACCGCGTCGGCGCCGTGATCCACCGCGACCTTCAGCGCCGGCAGCGTGCCGGCCGGGCAGACGAGCTCGAGCTTGGATCGATCGTTCATGGGCGGCCGGACGTCCGCTCGCGTCAACTCCGCCGAGGGCGACGGAGCGTCGCGGCGACCGGGCGATCGCGCGACCGCGGGGGGTGACGGATCCTAGGACCGCGTCGGCGCGCGCGACTTGATTTCGATCAAGCGCCGGCGCCGGACGCTGGGGCCTCTTGGGCAGGGTTCGCGCACATCCCCCAGTGCGCGGCGAACGCCACGACGGGACGCGATCGCCGCAGAAGGTCCGCCATTGAGCCCGATCAATGCCGGCGGGACGGGCGCTGCGGAGAATGCGATCGAGGCGGGGAGCGCGGTGACGGAACCTCGACCTGTCGTCTTCGTCGCCCGGGATCTTTCGAAGATCTACCGGATGGGCGAGGTCGCGGTCCACGCGCTGTCGGGCCTCTCGCTCGAGATCTACGAAGGCGAGTTCGTCGTTCTGCTGGGCCCGTCCGGCAGCGGCAAGTCGACGCTGCTCAACATCCTGGGGGGGCTCGACACGCCGAGCGCGGGTCAGGCCTGCTGGCGCGACCACGACCTCGCGACCGCCGGCGAGACGGAGCTCACGCGCTATCGCCGCGAGCACGTCGGCTTCGTCTTCCAGTTCTACAACCTGATCCCGAGCCTCACGGTGCGGGAGAACGTCGCGCTCGTCACCGACATCGCGGTCGATCCGATGGGCGCCGACGAGGCGATCGGCCTCGTCGGCCTCGCTCCGCGCGCGGACCACTTTCCTTCGCAGCTCTCCGGCGGCGAGCAGCAGCGCGTCGCGATCGCGAGGGCGATCGCCAAGCGGCCCGACGTCCTCCTGTGCGACGAGCCGACCGGGGCCCTCGACTACGCGACCGGCAAGGTCGTGCTCGAGGCGATCGCCCGGATCAACGTCGAGCTCGGCACGACCGCGGTCGTCATCACGCACAACGCCGCCATCGCGGGCATGGCGGACCGCGTGCTGCACATGGCCGACGGAGGCATTCGGGGGATCGACGTCAACCCGCGGCGGCTCACCCCTGCCGAGCTGTCCTGGTGAAGGCGATCGATCGCAAGCTGCTGCGCGACCTCTGGCTGATGCGCAGCCAGATCCTCACCGTCGCGCTGGTGGTCGGCAGCGCCTTCGCGGGCTTCGCCGGGTCGCTCGCGACCTACGAATCGCTGGTCGAGGCGCGCGAGTCGTTCTACGATTCGGCCCGCTTCGCGCACGTCTTCGCCGACCTCAAGCGCGCGCCGCGCGCACTCGAGCGGCGGCTCGCGGAGATTCCGGGCGTCAGCGACGCGGAGGCGACGGTCGTGTTCGACGCGACGCTCGACGTGCCGGGTGTGGCGGCGCCGGTGATCGGGCGGATGATCGGCGTGTCCGCCGGCGAGCCCGCGCGGCTCGACCGCCTGGTGATCCGGCGGGGACGCGCGCCGCAATTCGGCCGCACCGGCGAGGCGGTGGTGTCCGAAGGCTTCGCGAACGTGCACGGTCTCGCGCCGGGCGATTCGGTCGGGGTGCTGCTCAACGGCCGGCACGAGACGCTGTCGATCGTGGGCATCGGGCTGTCGCCCGACTACATCTTCGCGACGCAGGGCGGCGCCTTTCCCGACGACCGGAACTTCGGCGTGTTCTGGGTCGACCGCGAGCGGCTCGCGACGGCCTACGACATGGAGGGCGCGTTCAACCACGTCGCGCTGCGGCTCGCGCCCGGGGCGTCGGAGCGCGCGGCGATCGCCGCGCTCGACACGCTGCTCGAGCCCTACGGGGGGCTCACGGCACACGGCCGCGACGAGCAGCCGTCGCACCGGATCCTCGCGCAGGAGATCGACCAGTGGAAGGTGATCGGCACCGTGATCCCGACCATCTTCCTCGTCGTCGCCGCCTTCCTGCTCAACGTCGTGGTGGGCCGCCAGGTCGCGACGCAGCGCGAGCAGATCGCCGTGCTGAAGGCGCTCGGCTATGCGAACGGCGCGCTCGTTCGCCACTACCTGCTGCAGGTGGCCGCCGTCGTCGCGCTGGGCATCGTGCTCGGCACCGGCGCGGGCATCTGGTTCGGCACGGCGGTCACCGCGCTCTACGCGGAATTCTTCCATTTTCCCTCCTACCGGTTCGTGCTGCCGCCCTGGGTCGCGCTCGCCGCCGCGACGGTCACGCTCGGGGCGGCAGTCGGCGGCACCCTGGGCGCGGTGCGGCATGCGGTCTCCATCGCGCCGGCGGAGGCGATGCGTCCGCCGTTCCCGGGCCGCTACCGGCCCACGCTGATGGAGCGGGCCGGCCTCGGCCGCCTGCTCACGCCCGCAATGCGGATGACCGTGCGCAACATGGAGCGGCGGGCCGGTCGCGCGCTCCTCACCACCGCCGGCATCGCCGCCGCGATGGCCATCGTCATCTGCGGGATGTTCTGGCGCGACGCGCTCGACTACATGATCGACGTGCAGTTCGTCGCCGCGCAGCGGGCCGACGCGGAGATCGCGCTGACCGAGGCGTCGGGGCTGCGTGCCGTGCGCGAGATCGCGCGGCTTCCCGGCGTCACGCTCGCCGAGGGCGGGCGCGACGTGGCGGTGCGGCTCGTGGCCGGGCACCGCAGCTACCGGACGGCCGTCGTCGGCATCGCGCGCGACAGCGAGCTCCGGCGGCCGCTCGACGCGGACCTCCGGCCGATCGCGATTCCCGCCGAGGGGATGCTCCTGACCGACCGGCTGGCGGAACGGCTGGAGGTCCGCCCGGGGGACAGCCTCCGGGTCGAGGTGCTGACCGGCGAGCGCCGCCACCTGGACGTTCCCGTGGCGGGCACCGTCCGCGACCTGATCGGGCTCTTCGCCTACATGGATCGCGCCGCGCTCTCCCGCCTCGCCGGGGACGGCGACACGGTCTCGTCGGTTTCTGCGAAGCTCGACGGCGGCGGAGGCGAAGCGCTGTTCGCGCGGCTCAAGGCGTTTCCGCGAATCGCGGTCGCCGCCAGCAAGACGGCGATGCTCGCCAACTTCCGCGAGACTTCCGCGCGCAACGTGCTGTTCTTCACCGCCGTCCTCACCGGGTTCGCGGCGATGATCGCGATCGGCGTCGTCTACAACCATGCGCGGATCGCGCTGCAGGAACGCACGTGGGAGCTCGCGAGCCTGCGCGTGCTGGGCTTCACCCGTGGCGAGGTGTCGACGTTCCTGCTGGGCGAGCTGGCGCTCGAGATCGCCGCCGCGCTGCCGCTCGGGGGCGTGCTCGGGTATATGCTTTCGTGGACGATCGTCCGGATGAGCCACACCGACATGATCGCGATCCCGATCGTGATCGCGCCGCGCACCTATGCCTTCGCGGCGCTCGCGATCGTCGCCGCCGGCGTGGCGAGTGCGCTCATCGTGCGTCGGCGGATCGACCGGCTCGACCTGGTCGGCGCGTTGAAGACCCGGGAATAGCGATGAACGGAAGAGGATGGCGACGATGGCCCTGGCTCGCCGGCGGCGCGGCGGTCCTGGCGCTCCTGGCCTGGGTCTTCGTGCCGCGGCCGGTCGAGGTCGAGGTCGCGCCGGTCGTGCGCGGACCTTTCGAGAAGACCGTCGACGAGGACGGCAAGACGCGCGTGCGCGACCGCTACGTGGTCTCGGCACCGCTCGCGGGCCGGCTCCTGCGCGTCGGCCTCAAGGCGGGCGACGCGGTCGAACGCGGCACGCCGCTCGCGACGCTGGTGCCGGCCGCGCCGTCGCTGCTCGACGCGCGGGCGGTCCAGGAATTGAGCGAGCGCGTCGGCGCCGCCGAGGCCGACGAGCGGCGCGCGGCCGCCGCCGCGGAGCGGGCGCAGGTCGCGCTCGATCTCGCACGTTCCGACGATGAGCGCAACCGCAACCTCGCGCTGCAGGGCTTCACGTCGAAGCAGGCGCTCGAGCGCTCCGAGCGCGACGTCGAGCTCAGGACCAAGGAGCTCGCGGCCGCGCGGTTCGAGAGCCATGCGGCGGAGCACCAGCTCTCGCTCGCCCGTGCGGCGCTCACGCGCGCACGCGCGGGGGCGAGCGAGCGCGGGACGGGGGAGCGCTGGGAGATCCGCTCGCCGGTGGCCGGCCGCGTGCTGCGCGTCGCGCAGGAGAGCGAGGCGGTCGTCACGGTCGGCGCGCCGATCGTCGAGCTTGGCGATCCACGCAATCTCGAAGTCGTTGTCGACGTGCTGACGGCGGACGCCACGCTGATCCGCGCCGGCGCCGACGCGCGGCTCGATCGGGGCGCCGGCACGCCGCCGCTCGCGGGCCGGGTGCGGCTCGTCGAGCCGGCGGCGTTCACGAAGGTGTCGGCGCTCGGCGTCGAGGAGCAGCGGGTCAACGTCGTCATCGACTTCGTGTCTCCGCCGGCCGAGTGGCAGGACCTGGCCGACGGCTACCGGATCGACGCGCGCATCGTGGTCGACCGGCGCGCCGATGCGATCGTGGTTCCCGTGGGCGCGCTCTTCCGGCACGGGGCCCAGTGGGGGGTGTTCGTGGTCGACGGCGGACGCGCGCGCCTGCGCGCGGTCGAAGCGGGGCCGCGCGCCGGTACCGCGGCGATCATCGCGAGCGGCGTCGCGCCCGGCGAGCGGGTCGTCGTCTATCCCGGCGACGCGGTGCGCGACGGCGCGCGGGTGACGGCCAGGGACGCGGACGCGTCGCGTTCCGCCGCGCCCGGGGACGCGAGGAGCGCATCGATCTCGTCGTCCTTTTCGCTCCAGAGCGCGGCGAGCCAGCGCTGGAACGCCTTGCGGAACTTCGGGTCCCGCGCGTAATCGCCGCCTGCGAGCTCGGCCGGGATCGCCCTCCGGCGGCCGCGGACGAGGATCGCGGGCACGTCGCCGCAGAGGAACTGCCAAAACGTCGGCGCCGCATCGGGGTAGACGATCGTCACGTCGAGCAACGCGTTGAAGCGGTCGCCCAGGACCGCGAGCGACAGCGCGAGCGCGCCGGCGCGCGGCTTGAGCAGGTGCCGGTACGGCGAGCGCTGCGCGCGGTGCTTCTCGCGCGTGAATCGCGTCCCCTCGGGGAAGTTCATCACGCTCGTCGGCACGTGCGCGAACTTCCGGCACGCGCGCCGCGTGGCGTCGAGGTCCTCGAAGCGCTTCTCGGGGTGCTTCTTCAGGTACGCGTCCGAATGCCGCCGCATGAACGGGAAGTCGAGCGCCCACCAGGCGAGGCCGATGACCGGCACGTAGATCAGCTCGCGCTTGAGGAAGAACTTGAGGAGCGGGATGCGCCCGTTGAGCAGGTGCTGGAGCACGAGGATGTCGACCCAGCTCTGGTGGTTGCAATTGACCATGTACCAGCCGCGCCGCTCGAGGCCGTCGAGGCCCGCGACGTCCCACCTCGTCCGCTGCACGAGACGCATCCAGCCGCTGTTGCAGGCGATCCAGCGCCGCGCGACGCCGTTGAGCGCGCGATCGACGGGGACGCGGACCCCGCGCGCGGGCACGACGAGCTTGACGAGCGCGAGCGCGAACACGAGCCCGCACCAGAAGAGGGTGTTGAGGCCGAGCAGCGTCGCGGCCAGGATGCCGCGTGCCGTGGACGGAAGGAACCGGAGCATCGTCGGGCGGCGACGGCGGAAGACTTCGGGCCGTCGACCGGTAGAGGATCGTAGGGCGGCGCTTCCGGAACCGAATTGATGCCGGTCAAGGCGCGCCCTTTGCCGCGCTCCCCCCCGCGTGACAGGCGGTGCATTGAAAGAATTGCCTGCGTGCGGAAGAAACGCGCGTCGGCGGCGGCGGCCGAGTACCGCGTTCCGGCGCCGCCGCCCCCTGGGTCGAGCCCGGGAAATGGCGAAAACGCCGGCTTTCCGCGGCGGACTCTCCCGCGTGGCACACCGGTTGCTCGTGCCGTCGAAGGCACGATCGATCTTTTGCGCCCGAGCACATGGAGGTCCCTATGCAATCACGTTGGAAGCAGGCAAGTTCGCTCCTTGCGGCGATCCTGCTCGGTGCCGGCGTCGGCACCGCGCTCGCCGCCGACTATCCGACCGCGCCGAAACCGGCGGGACAGGCGATGGCGCCCGCGGCGGGAGCCAAGATGGCCGCGCCCAGCAAGGCGGAGCCCGCCGACGCCGCGTTCAGGAAGCTCGACGCGTCGGGGAAGGGCTACGTCACGAAGGACGACGCGAAATCGCTCTCCGGCTTCGACAAGGCGTTCCAGGACAACGACGCCAACCACGACGGCAAGCTGAGCTCGGCCGAGTTCGCGAAGGCCTGGCAGGAATTCACGGGCAACAAGTCGTAACGCCCGCGCCCGCGGGTTCGGGCTGGTCGAAGGCGGGCCCGGGGTGCCCGAAAGACCCCGGGCCCGACAGGCAGGCTAGTGCGCGGCCTGCGAATGCGCGCCGCCGGGCTTCGACAGCTCGCGCAGCGCCCGCTCCTCCATCGTCGCCTCGTGATGCCGTGCGAGATCGCCGAACGAGACAATCCCCACGAGGCGCTTGTCGCGATTCACCACCGGCAGCCGTCGCACCTTGATCGTGCCCATGTTGCGGATGACCGCGTCGAGGTCCTGGTCGTCGTAGCAATAGAGGACCTCGCGGCTCATCACGTCGCGGACCTTGGTGTCGGGCGCCTTGCCCGCGGCGACCGCGCGCACCGCGATGTCGCGGTCGGTGATCACGCCGACCAGCCGGTCGTCCTGCTCGACCGGCAGCGCGCCGGCGTCGATCTGTGCCATGATCTTCGCGGCGTCGCAGATCGTTTGATCGGGGCTCGCCAGTCGTACGTCCTGGGTCATCGCTTCGCGAACTTTCATGCGTTACCTCCAGTCGATCAATGCGTATTCCCTCGGCACGGCATGGGAACGCTCGGAACGCTCCGCCCGAATGGCCGCCGAGCCTCGTGTGACCGCGCCGAATGAGTCCGGTTCGAGCCGCCGCGAGTCAGATGCGAGCGAGGCCCCCGATGGGTGACGCGGACGCGCTCGTCCTGTTCGGGGCGACCGGCGATCTCATGCACCGCAAGATCTACCCGGCGCTGCAGGCGCTCGTCCGTCGGGGCGAGCTCAGGATCCCGGTCATCGGCGTCGCGCGCCCTGGCTGGGGCGTGGAGCGATTGCGGGCCCGGATCCGGGACAGCCTCGAGCGGCACGGCGGCGTCGATCGCCGCGCCTTCGCGGTGCTCGCCCGCGAGGTTCGCTACGTCGAGGGCGACTACCGCGATCCGGCGACGTTCGATCGCCTGTGCACCGCGCTCGGGGGGGCGCGGCGCCCGCTCTGCTACCTCGCGATTCCCCCCGGCATGTTCGCGCCCGTCGTCCACGGTCTCGGCCGGACGTCGTGTGCCAAGGGGCGGCTCGTCGTCGAGAAGCCGTTCGGCCGGGACCTCGCGTCGGCGCGGGAACTATCGCGCGCGATCCACGAAGTGTTTCCGGAAGATGCCGTGTTCCGGATCGACCACTTTCTCGGCAAGGAGGCGGTCCAGAACCTGCTCTACTTCCGCTTCGCAAACGCATTCCCGGAGCCGCTGTGGAACCGGACGATCGTCGCTGGGGTCGAGATCACCATGGCCGAGCGCTTCGGCGTCGAAGGTCGCGGCGCGTTCTACGAGGAGGTCGGCGCGATTCGCGACGTCGTGCAGAATCACATGCTGCAGGTCGTCGCGAACCTCGCGATGGAGCCGCCCGTCGGCGCGGGGCATCAGGCGCTGCGCGACGAGCGCGTCAAGGTGCTGCGCGCGATCCGGCCGCTCACGCGGGCGGCGGTAGTGCGCGGCCAGTACGAGGGGTACCGGCGCGAGCCCGGCGTCGCCGCCGACTCGAAGGTCGAGACCTACGCGGCCCTGCGTTTCGCGATCG
>DASQBO010000088.1:0-3379 GCA_035635175.1 Casimicrobiaceae bacterium
GACGTCGAGGTCCGCCGCATCGGCGAGCCGCACGCGCGCGAGCGGCGCTCCCGTCGTTGGGTTCTCGGAGGCGATCGACGGACCCCCGCCGCGCCACAGATTCGGGCCGAGACAGGCGCCGGGATTGTCCGCGGCGATCCCGAGGCGCGCGAGCAGCGGAGCCGCAGCGGATTTCGACGTCTCGTTCATTGGACGGAATGCCGGCGCTCGATCACCGGCAGGTCGTTCCGTACGTCGAGAAGAGCTGCCGCGTGATCGCTTTCGACTGCTTGACCTCGGGTCGGCCGGGAAGCGTCACGTCGTAGTCGAATTTCGCGTTGTTGCCGTCGCTGAACGTGAGCTTGATGCTTCCGACGGGCGGGTTGGCCTTCCACTGCCCCGGATCGTAGGCGTCGAAGCGCGGGCCGGACGGCCGGTAGAGCTGGTCGTTCGCCGCGTAGGTTCCCGGTCCCGTCTTGTCGGCCGTCGCCACGAGCCACAGCGGCGCGCCGTCCGGATCGAAGGTGAACCACGACGCGAAGATCGTGTCGCCTTGCTGGGCGAGGTTGATGCCCCAGCCGTTCTCCGGCCCCGGCGGAGTCGTCGTGCTGGTACCCGCCCACCACATGTCCTGGTAGTTGGTCGCGGCAGCGAGCGGCTGGGTCCCGTAGGCGCACGTTGCGAACGGCCCCGCGCCGAGCGGCTCGCGCGTGATCGCCTTCGACTGCCTGACCTCGGGCCGGCCCGGAAGCGTCACGTCGTAGTCGAACTTCGCGTTGTTGCCGTCGCTGAACGTGAGCTTGATGCTTCCGACGGGCGGGTTGGCCTTCCACTGACCCGCATCGTAGGCATCGAAGCGCGGGCCGGACGGCCGGTAGAGCTGGTTGTTCGCCTCGTAGATGCCCGGGCCCGTCTTGTCGGCCACCGCCACGAGCCACAGCGGCGCGCCGCCCGGATCGTAGGTGAACCAGGACGCGAAGATCGTGTCGCCCTGGTGCGCCACGTTCAAGCCCCACCCCGGCTCGGAGCCCGCGGGGGCGTTCCACCACATCCCCTGATAGTTCGGCGCCGCGGACGTGCCCTGCGCGGCGAGCACGGCCGTCCGCGCGTTGACGATCCCGCCGCCGCAGTTCGCGGGCGTGCAGCTCGCACCCGCGGGAAAGGGCGCCGCGGTCGAGGTGAGCAGCGTGCGCAGTTGCGCGGCCGTGAGGCCCGGCGCGAGCGCGAGAACGAGCGAGGCGACGCTCGCGACCATCGGCGCCGAGAAGCTCGTGCCGGACACCTTTGCCCACGTGTCGGCGCCGGGACCCGTGGTGCCCGTGTTCAACAGCACCGTGATGCCGTAGAACGAGGTCGTTCCCGACAGCTCGCCTCCCGGCGCGGAGACGGCGACGCCCGCGCCGTAATTGCTGTATCCCGCGAGGTCCGCGAGCCGCGTCGTCGCCGCGACGGCAATCACCTCGCTGCAGCTCGCCGGCGTGTGCGTGGCGACGTCCGAGCCCCCGTTTCCCGCGGCTGCGACAATCGCCCGCGTGACGCCGTGCGCGAGCGCGGCACTCAGGGTGGCGTGGTATCCCGCCGTGCATGCGCCGTCGCCGCCCAGGCTCAGGTTGATGACCTGCGCCGGATACGGATTCGGGGGCGCGCCGGGCACCGCGAGCCCCGCGGCCCATGCGATGCCGTCGAGGATGTCCGAATCGTAGCCCCCGCACTTGCCGAGCACGCGCACCGGCAGGAGCTTCGCCGCCCAGTCGATCCCCGTGACGAAGAGGCTGTTGTCCGAGTCGGCCCCGATGATCCCGGCCACCGCGGTGCCGTGCCACGAACTGTCCTCGATCTTGCAGTCGCTGAACGTCGGATCCGCGAGGTCGCTCGCGTCGACCCAGTCCCCCGGGTCCGTCGCGTCGGCGTCGCGGCCGCCGCCGTCGTTCGCAAGCTTCGGGTCGGAGATGAAGTCGTAGCCGGGAAGCATCCGGCCCGCGAGGTCCGGGTGCGGGCGGTAGCCGGTGTCGACGAACGCGACGACGACCGAGGGCGAGCCCGTCGTCACGTCCCACGCGTCCACGGCGTCGATGCCGCCCACCGCGCTCGCGAGATACCACTGCGACGAGAATCGCGGATCGCTGGGCATCCGGCTCGCGTGGCGGCGATAGTCCGGCTGAACGTACTCGACATCGGGATTCAGCGCGAGCCGTGCGGCCAACGCCTCCGCGGTGTCTCTGCCGAGCCTGCGGTCCATCGCCATCACCTGCGCGCCCAGCGCCATCGGCCGCAGCCGCGAGAGCATCACGCCGGCACCCGCCGCGTCGGCCGCGATGCGGTCGAGCCGCGCCGCGGTCTCCGCCTGCGCGGTGACGGCCCCGCCGTCCCGCAGCTTGACGATGAGGCGCGAGACCGTCGCCTCGGGTGCCTGAGCCGCCGCGGGGTCGGACGCGAACGTCGTCGCCAGCAACCCGCCGATGATCGCAAGCAATGCGATTCGCGCCATGGCCCTCGTTCCGTCGCCGAATCACCTCGACCGCAGGGCCGCCGTCGGCCCCCGATCGGGCAGCTCAAGTCTCGCGAGAACAGCGTCCCATTGCAAGGCGCCCTCGCCGCCGGGCCGGATCCCAGCCGCGCGGGTGGAGGGGAGCTGCGAAAGCTACACGTCGAGGTTGCGCACGCCGAGCGCGTTGGTCTCGATGAACGCGCGGCGCGGCTCGACCTGCTCGCCCATCAGCGTCGAGAAGATCTCCTCGGACGCGACCCCGTCCTCGATCTGCACCTTGAGGAGACGCCGCACTGCGGGGTCCATCGTCGTTTCCCAGAGCTGCTCGGGATTCATCTCGCCCAAGCCCTTGTAGCGCTGCAGCGACACCGCCCCGCGCGCCTCGGCGAGCAGCCAGTCGAGGGCCTCCTTGAACGATCGCACCGCGATCTGCCGCTCGCCGCGCTTCACCGTCGCGCCAGGCAGGATCAGCCCGTGCAGCACTTCCGCCGCGCTCCCGATCTGCGCGAAATCGCCCGACGCGAGGAGGTCGGCGTCGATGATGCTCGCGTGCGGCGTGCCGTGCCGCGTGCGCAGGATCACGAGCCGCCGCGCCTCGGTCGTCGCGTCGTAGCGCGCCTCGACGCGCACGTCCGGATCGGCGATGGCCTTCGCGAGCGCCGCGGCGCTCGCGTCGGCCGCGGCTTCCGTCGCGAGGTCGATGCGGATGCCGGAGAGAAGCGCGTAGAGCGCCGCCGGATCGGTGAGCCGCGCGAGCCGCTCGATCACCGCCTCGGCGAGCAGGTATTCGCGCGCGACGTGCTCGAGCGTCTCGGTGGCGAGCGCGCCCTTGCCGGTCCCGGGCACGAGCTCGGCGCCCTTCAGCGCGACGCGGAGCAGGTGCTGCTTCAACTCGTGGTCGTCCTTGAGGTA
>DASQBO010000089.1:0-4432 GCA_035635175.1 Casimicrobiaceae bacterium
CGAGCACCGAGATCCTGCTGTGGCCGCGCGAAGCGCCGCCACCTGCGGCGCCCGCGCTCGTCGTCGATTTCGCCCGCGTGCCGGACACGGCGCCCGAATCCGTCCGTCCGGGCGACCTCGCGCGCGCCCTCGGCTCGCGCGTCGAGCGGGCACGCGCCGAGGCCGTGGAAAGAACGCCATGAATCGCGGCGCCCTCACCCGGGAGTTGCCAGCCTGACCCTCCGGTCGGGCGCCCCCTTGCCAAACCGGGGGGCGGTTATGCTATTGTCATAGCCGCCATGGAACGCCGCAGGACCCGCCCGCGGGACTACCACGTCCTGCTCCGGCACCGGCAGTACTTCGGTGTCGAACCGCAGCAGTTGCGTGCCGCCGCGGCCCGCGTGGTCGCCCGCGTCGCCGGCCTTCCGCCCGAGCGCGCGCGCGTCACCGCGCGGCAGCTGCAGCGCGACTTCGGCGTCGACACCGCCGAGGGTCGGCCGCTGCTCGAGGAGCTGGTCGCCGAAGGATTGCTCGAACCGCGTCCCGAGATCCCCGACGCCTACGCCGTCACCCCGCAGCTCGCAGAGATCGCGGCTGCGCGCGTCATCGATCCATTGCCGCGCGAGCGCGCACGCCGGATCGTCGCCGAGGCGTGCACGCTGGCGGGACAGGTCAATGCGCTGTGGGCGCGGATCCCCCTCGAGATCGACGCGGTCGCGACCTTCGGCGGCTACATGAGCCGCGAGCCGGACCTGGGCGAGCTGTCGTTCGGCGTCGTCGTGCGCGCGCGGCCCTCGACGCGCCGCGCGCACTGGCGGACGAGCACGAAGGCCGAGGGCGCGGGCGCGATCCGCACCGCGTTCCGCGACCTCGACCCGTTTGTCCGCGTCCGGCTCGTCACCGAGCTCCAGTCGCTGCCGCGGCCGTTCGCGGTGGTGTTCCGCGCCGACTGAGCGCGCGAAGCGGGCCCTACGTCCGGCGCGGCGAGTTGTCCGCGCGCCGGGAGGGGCCGGCCGAGCTACGCGTCGACGGGAATCGCCCGCACCGACAGGACGCCCTCGATCGCGGTCAGCGCGGCGACCACCGCGTCCTCGACGGGGCTGTCCACGTCGACGAGCGTGTATGCCGTCCCGCCGCGCGACTTGTTCACCATGTTGTGGATGTTGAGCCCGGCGCGCGCCACCGTCGTCGAGATCTGGCCCAGCATGTTGGGCACGTTCGCGTTGGCGATTGCGACCCGATGCGGGGATTCGCGCGGCATCTGCACGTTCGGGAAATTAACGGCGTTCTGGACCGTTCCGTCCTCGAGGAACGCGCGTACCTCGTCGACCACCATCACCGCGCAGTTCTCTTCGGCCTCCTCGGTCGACGCGCCAAGGTGCGGCAGCGCGACGACGCCCGGCTCGCCCAGCAGGGCGGGCCCCGGGAAGTCGGTCAGGTAGCACTTGAGCCGGCGCGACCGCAGCGCAGCCTGGACCGCCGCATCGTCGACGAGGCCGTCGCGCGCGAAGTTGAGGAGCACCGCGCCGGCTTTCATCGCGCCGAGCCGCTTCGCGTCGAGCAGGTTGCGCGTGGCTTCGAGGAGCGGCACGTGCAGCGTCACGAAGTCCGAATGCCTCACGAGCTCCTCGATGCTGTTCGCGCGCGCGACCGTCGACGGCAGGCGCCATGCGGCGTCGACGGTGATCTCGGGGTCGAAGCCGACGACCTTCATCCCGAGCTTGATCGCCGTGTCGGCGACCAGGCTGCCGATCGCGCCCAGGCCGATGATGCCGAGAGTGCGGCCGGGAAGCTCGGACCCGGCGAACTGCTTCTTGCCCTCCTCGACCCGGCGCTCGAGGTCGGCCGCCCTGGCGTCGAGGCGACTCACGTAGGCGAGCGCCGGCACGAGATTGCGCGCGCCGATCAGCAGCGCCGCGAGCACGAGCTCCTTGACCGCGTTCGCGTTGGCCCCCGGCGCGTTGAAGACGGGGACGCCGCGCTGCGAGAGCGCCGCGACGGGTATGTTGTTGGTGCCGGCCCCCGCGCGCCCGACCGCCTTGACGGAGGCCGGTATCGGCATCGCGTGCATGTCGTGCGAGCGGACGAGAATCGCATCGGGCGCCTCGGCCGTCTTGCCCACCACGTAGCGCGCCGCGGGGAACCGGTGCAGCCCGTGGCTCGAGATCGCGTTCAGCGTGAGGATCTGGAACTTGGCCATCGCCCGCGCTACCCGTGCCGCCGCTCGAAATCCTTCATGTAGGCAACGAGCGCGCGCACCCCTTCGATCGGCATCGCGTTGTAGATCGACGCCCGCATCCCGCCGACGGAGCGGTGCCCCTTGAGCTGCACCATGCCCGCCTCCTTCGCCCCCTTGAGGAACGCCTCGTCGAGCGATTCGTCTTTGAGCCGGAACGGCACGTTCATCCGCGAGCGGTCCTCGCGCCGCACCGGATTCGCGTAGAACGGCGTCGCATCGAGGTAGTCGTAGAGGAGCGCCGCCTTCTCGACGTTGCGCCGCTCGATCGCGGCGATGCCGCCCTGCCCGAGCAGCCACTCGAAGACGAGGCCCGCGACGTAGATCGACCACGTCGGCGGCGTGTTGACCATCGAGTCGGCGGCCGCCTGCTCCTGCCAGTGGAACGCCGACGGCACGGTCGGCAGCGCGCGGTCGAGCAGGTCGTCGCGGACGATGACGAGCGTGAGCCCCGCGGTCCCGGCGTTCTTCTGAGCGCCGGCGTAGATCACGCCGAACTTCGCGACGTCGATCGTGCGCGACAGGATGTGCGAAGACATGTCGGCGACGAGCGGCACGGCGCCGGTGTCGGGCGTGAAGCCGTACTCGACGCCGCCGATCGTCTCGTTGGTGCAGACGTGGACGTACGCGGCGTGCGGGTCGAGCTTCCACGATGCCTGCGCCGGCACGTACGTGAACGCCTTGTCCTCGGCCGATGCGGCGACGTTCACTTCGCAGTACTTCTTCGCCTCCTTGATCGACTTCTTCGACCACTCGCCGGTGTTCACGTAGTCGGCGGACTTCCTGCCCCGCAGCAGGTTCATCGGCACGATCGCGTTCTCGCCGATCGCGCCGCCCTGCAGGAACAGCACTTTGTAGTTCGCCGGAATCGCGAGCAGCGTCCGCAGGTCGGCCTCGGCCTTCGCCGCGATGCCGATGAACTCCTTGCCGCGATGGCTCATCTCCATCACCGACATGCCGCTGCCGCGCCAGTCGAGCATCTCGGCCGCGGCCTGCCGCAGCACTTCCTCGGGCAGCACCGCCGGGCCGGCGCTGAAGTTGAAGACTCGCATGGGAGAGTTCCTGCCGTAGAGGCGCGGACGCGGACGGCGCCCGGCGCAGGGTTCGCAACCGCGCCATTTTACCAACACGCGCGTCCGGGCCGGCCGATGCGATAATGCCGGCCCGACTTTTCTGCGGCCGAGGGATGCGCACCATGAGTGGGCGACACGACGAAACCTCCCGGGCGCGACCCGGCCGCCGCCTCTTCATCGCCGGCGCAGGCGCGCTCGGCCTCGCGGCCTTCGCCGCGCGCCTCGCCGCCCAGGCCGGCTATCCCGCCAGGCCGATCCGGATCATCGCGCCCGTGCAACCCGGCGGCGGCGTCGATCTCGTGGCGCGCACGATCGCCGACCGCCTCGGCCGCGCGCTCAACCAGTCGATCGTCGTCGAGAACCTGAGCGGAGGCGGCGGCGTGGTGGGCTCGCTCGCAACCGCGCGCGCGGCGCCCGACGGCTACACTCTGATGGTGGGATACGTCGGCACGCACGGGACGAACCCGGCCGTGCGCAAGCTGCCCTACGACGCGATCCGCGACTTCACGCCGATCGCGATGGTGGGCGGCACGCCGAACGTCCTCGTCGTCACGCCGTCGCTGCCGGTCGCGACGCTGCGCGATCTCGTCGCCTACGCGAAGGCGAACCCGGGCAAGCTTTCCTACGGCTCGGCCGGGCCGGGCACGCTCACGCACCTCGCGCTGGAGCAGTTCAAGGTCGCCGCCGACTTCGACGTCGTCCACGTTCCGTATCGCGGGATCGGTCCCGCCTTTGCCGACCTCCTCGGCGGCCAGACGCAGCTGATGCTGCCCGGCCTCGCCGCGGCGCTTCCGCAACTCCGGGCGGGTAAGGTGAAGCCGCTCGCGGTCACGGGGATCCGCCGCCACCCCCTCCTGCCGGACGTGCCGACGTTCGCCGAGTCGGGCTACCCCGGCTTCGACGGCGTCCAGTGGTACGGCATTGTGGGGCCGGCCGGGCTGCCGCCCGCGATCGTGAAGAAGCTCAACGACGAGATCAACCTGCTCCTCGCGAATCCGGAGCTCGCCGAGCGGCTGTCGGCGGAAGCGCTGCAGCCGATGCCGATGTCGCCCGAGGAATTCGGGCGCTACATCCGCGACGACATCGCGCGCTGGTCGAAGCTCGCGAAGGAACGCAACATCGAGATCACCGACTGAGCGATGGC
>DASQBO010000090.1:0-3631 GCA_035635175.1 Casimicrobiaceae bacterium
CGCACGCTTTACGCCCAGTAATTCCGATTAACGCTCGCACCCTACGTATTACCGCGGCTGCTGGCACGTAGTTAGCCGGTGCTTATTCTTCCGGTACCGTCAAGAGCCTCGCTTGTTAGGCGAAGCCTTTTCTTCCCGGACAAAAGCGGTTTACAACCCGAAGGCCTTCTTCCCGCACGCGGCATGGCTGGATCAGGGTTTCCCCCATTGTCCAAAATTCCCCACTGCTGCCTCCCGTAGGAGTCTGGGCCGTGTCTCAGTCCCAGTGTGGCTGATCATCCTCTCAGACCAGCTACCGATCGTCGCCTTGGTAAGCCATTACCTCACCAACAAGCTAATCGGGCATCGGCCGCTCCCATAGCGCGAGGCCTTGCGGTCCCCCGCTTTCCTCCGTAGAGCATATGCGGTATTAGCGCCGGTTTCCCGGCGTTATCCCCCACTACGGGGTACGTTCCGATGCATTACTCACCCGTTCGCCGCTCGCCGCCAGGGTTGCCCCCGCGCTGCCGCACGACTTGCATGTGTAAAGCATGCCGCCAGCGTTCAATCTGAGCCAGGATCAAACTCTTCAGTTTGACCTTTGCAAGTAACTCAATCGACGTTGGCCCCATCCCGTCCTCCTCGGTTTGCACCGCGAGAGCGGGACAAGACGTTGCGCTTCCGCTCCTTGACGAAGCGAAAGCGACTTTGCGTCGCGTGAGCACCTTAGTTTCCTTTGCGCCACGACGATACCGGCTCGCGCCGATCCCGCCGGGGCTCCGGTCACCCCAGCGCCCACACTTATCGGTTGTGAATTGTTAAAGAGCCGGCCGGTCCTGCACGCGCTCCGCCCGAAAATCGGTGGGCGGCGGGCTGACCCGGCAAAGAGGTGGAATTATACAACACTTCGGCGGCGGGTCAACACCCCTTTCGTGGTCCGCGACGCGGGGACTCCCTCGTGCGGCGCGCGCCCCGCCGACGAGGACGCTCCCCTCCCCGCTGCTAGAATTCGTCAGGCACGCTGCCGGCCCCGGCTTCGCTGGACCCGGCCCGGCTTCGCGGCCTCCTTCGCCCGCCCGTGCCGCGTTCCGTCCTCATCGTCAAGCTGGCCGCGATCGGCGACGTCGTCATGGCGCTGCCGATGGTGACGGCGCTGCGCGCGCAGGACGCCGCGACGCGCATCACCTGGCTGTGCGGCGAGACGGCCGCGCCGCTCCTCGCGCGCGTCGACGGGATCGACGAGCTCGTGACCGTCGACGACGTGGCCGTCCTCTCGGGAAACCGCGCGCGGAAGGCGCAGGCCGTGATGGCAGGCTGGACCGCCCTTGCGGGGCGCCGCTTCGACCTCGTTCTCACCGCGCACTCGGATCCGCGCTATCGAATGCTGGCCGCGCGCGTGCGGACGCGCGAGCGGCGCTGGCTCGGCGAGCGAGGATCGCGCCCGCGCCTCGTCGCAGGCCGTTATCACGGCGACGAATACGTGCGCCTCGTGACCGGCGTCGACGATCGCGACGCCGTCGCCTATCCGCCGCCGGCCCTGCGGATCGCGCTCGATCCGGAGGTGGCGCCGCGCATCGAGCCGCTGGCCGCGCGTCCGTTCGTCGCCCTCGCTCCCGGAGGGGCGCGCAATCCGGCGCGCGACAATCCGCTGCGGCGGTGGCCCGTCGAGCGTTACGCTTCGCTCGCACGGCTCCTCTCGCGCAGCGGGCAGGCGGTGGCCCTCACGGGCAGCGCGGACGACGCCTGGATCCGGGCGGCGTTTGCCGGCCTCGACGTGGTCGACCTCGTGGGCGCCACGACGCTGCCGGGACTCGCGGCGCTCTTCGCGCGCTGCGCCGCCGTCGTCACGCACGACTCCGGGGCGCTGCACGTCGCGCGGCTCGTCGACGCTCCGGTGGTCGCGCTCTTCGGCCCGACGCTCCCGCGGAGCGTCATGCGCGAGACGCCGCGCACGGTCGCGTTGTGGCCGGGCGCAGCGCTGCCGTGCGCGCCGTGCTACGACGGACGGAACTTCGCCGCGTGCGATTCGAACCGCTGCCTGCAGATGCTCGCGCCCGAGACCGTCGGCGCGGCGGTCGCGGCCTTGTGCACCCCTTAGGATCGCGATGCGCGTCGCCCTCGTCCACGACTGGCTCGACACCTGGGGCGGCGGGGAGGCCGTCCTGGCCGAGCTCCTCCGCGTCTTTCCGGGCGCCGATGTCTATACGCTCGTCGATTTCCTCGCGCCGGAGGACCGCGCGCGCCTCGGCCCCGTGCGCGTCACGACGTCGGGGCTGGACGCGATGCCGGCGTCGCGCCGCTGGTTCCGCTACGCCGCGGTGCTGCGGCCGCAGATGATCGAGCGCTTCGATCTCTCCGGCTACGACGTCGTCGTCTCGGATTCGCACGCGATCGCGAAGGGCGCGCGCACCGGGCCCGGTCAGGTGCACGTCTGCTACTGCCACACGCCGGCGCGCTTCGCGTGGACGATGGCGACGACGTATGCGGAGCACGCCGCCGCCGACGCCGCGTGGCGCCGCCCCTTCGTCGACTACGCACTCGCGCGCTTCCGCCGGTGGGACCGCGCGGCATCGGCACGCGTCGACCGCTTCGTCGCGAACTCGCGCCACATCGCGGCGGCGATCGACCGCTGCTACGGCCGCGACGCCGACGTCGTCCATCCGCCGGTCGACGTCGACCGCTTCGCCGCGGCGGCCGGCGCGCGGCGCGACGCGCCGCGCAGCGACTACGTCACGGTCTCGCGGCTCGTCCCCTACAAGCGCATCGACGTCCTGGTCGAGGCCTTCCGCGCCATGCCGGAGCGAAAGCTGGTGGTGGTCGGCGAGGGGCCCGAGCGGGCACGGCTCGAGGCGCTCGGGGTCCGCAACGTCGAGTTCACGGGGCAGCAGGGCGACGCGGACACCGCGCGCCGCGTCGCTGCCGCGCGGGCGTTCCTCTTCGCCGCCGAAGAGGACTTCGGCATCGCGCCGGTCGAGGCGCAGGCTGCGGGAACGCCGGTGATCGCCTACGGTCGCGGCGGCGTGCGCGAGACCCTCCGCGGCCGGGACGACCCGGCCCCGACCGGCGCGTTCTTCGACGCGCAGACGCCGCAGGCCGTCGCCGCCGCGGTGCGCGCCTTCGAGGCCGAGCCGAACCGCATCACGGCGGCCGCCTGTCGCGGGAACGCGCTGCGTTTCGCGCCGGCGCGCTTCCGCGAGGAGATCGCGCGCGTCGTCGACCAGGCCGTCGCCGCGCGCGCCCGCGCGGCCGCCGTCGCGGCGTAGAGCGCGAAGGTCGACATGCGCCGGAACGTGCTCAAGGAGAACTCGACGCGCCTCGACGTCGGCCTGCGCATCGCGGATCCCGTGTTCGCGATCGCCGCCGGCGTCGTCGCCTATCGCGCGTACTTCGACACGTGGGACTTGCCGCCGAACTACGTGACGGCGCTGCTCGTGGTTGCCCTGTTCGCGCTCGCCGCGTTCCCGTCGCTCAAGCTCTACCAGTCGCAGCGCGGCATCTCGTTCGCCGAGGAGGTGCGCGCGCTCTTCCTCGCCTGGGGCGCGATCGCCGTCGCGGGGGGAATGCTGCTGTTCCTCACCAAGACCGGCGCCGAGATCTCGCGCGGCTGGGCGCTGATCTGGATGATGGGGGGATTCCTCGCCCACTCGGCCTC
>DASQBO010000091.1:0-2622 GCA_035635175.1 Casimicrobiaceae bacterium
GAGCGCGATCGGCGCGGTGACGATCGCCGCCGCCGCGCCGACAACGGCTGCAGCCGCGCCGAACACCGTCCACGCGTAACCGTAACCGTGCCCGTGGCCGTAACCGCCGTGGCTCCAGCGCGCGTGGCCACCGTGCCAGGAGCCGCCGTAGCGCCCGTGGCCACCGTCGGCGAAGGCCGCAGACAGCGGTGCGATCGCGAGTCCGGCCGCGAGCGCGCCCAACAGAATCCGTTTGTTCAGCGTCGTCACCCGAGCCTCCCGAGAGGTGAACCGTCCGCGGACGCTTCGTCCGATGGGGGCACGCTAGCACGCGCGAAAACGCAACGCAACCGTACCGTTTCCATGGGATTGCAGCGCTCGGCCCGGCTCACCGCCCCCCTGCGACGTCGCCGACCGCCTGCGCGAGCTCCGTCCGCAGGAACGCGTGCGCCGGATCGCGGTCGCGCGCCGGGTGCCAGATCATCCGGATCGGCACCGGGGCGATGCGCCGCATCGCGGTCACCGCCCGCAGCTCGAACGTTCCGCGTGCCAGGCGTTCCATGCTGAACGGCACCGGGGCGAGCAGGTCCGAGCCGCCCGCGACCATCAGCACCTCGACGAACTCGGAGACCTCGAGCGCGACGCGGAGCGACATCCGCTGCCACTCGCGCAGCGCCGGCACCGGGTGCTCGCCCTCGATGCGCGGGCGGAGCGCGACGAATTCGGCCGCGCGCGCGACCTGCTCCGCTTTCCGGTAGCGCAGCGCCGGGTTCCCGCGCCGCGCCATGACCAGGAGCCCGTCGTCGAACACGACCGACTCGCTCAAGGTTGTCCCCGCGGGCACGAGCCAGTCGATCGCGGCGTCGATCCGCCCTTCGCGCAAGCCCCGCTCCTGGTCCACAGGGCGCGAGCGCGTGCTGAAGGCGATCCGGGCGTGCGGCGCGGCGCGCGCGAGGCGCTCCCTAAGCCGCACCGCCATCATCGGCCCGAGCGGGTGCGGAATGGACACGACGAATTGCCGCTCCGACGTCGCGGGATCGAAGCCGCGCGACTCGACGACGGCGGCGCGCACCGCGGCGAGCCCGCCTCGCAGCCGCGCGTAGATCCGGTCGGCGGCCGGCGTCGGCTGCACGCCGCGCGAGCGCCGGATGAAGAGCTCGTCCGCAAACAACGCGCGCAGGCGCGAGAGCGCGTGGCTGACCGCCGGTTGCGTGAGCGCGAGGCGGTCCGCCGCGCGGGAAAGGCTCCGCTCCTCGTACGCCGCCTCGAAGATGGGCAGCAGGTTGAGGTCGACGCGGCGCAAGTTGAACACAATGAATATCATATATGTATACTCTTCAATTGTGTAAATATCACTGACGCCCTAGGATGTCGTCCGTGACGCGGGCACCCGCACGACCGAGGCCGGGTCCGCACGGATCACGACGGAGGAAGGAATGGCGCTCATGGATTATCGGAGGCTCTGCCCGAAGTCGGGCCATGCGCTCACCGAGAGCGAGCGCAAGGCGCTCGACGCGGAAGGGCGACCGGCCGGCCGGGCGCGCCGCGCCCGGTGCGGCGCGTGCGGACGGGAGGTCGAGCTCTGCCCCGATCCGGGCACGGGCCGGTCGCTGCTCTACGCGATGCACTTGAAGGACGGCGTCGACGAAGCCCGTCTCTGCGGCACGGGGGCGGCATGAAGCTCTTCAAGGGGCACGCGGTGCTGCCGCGCGTCGGCTACGAGGCCGTGCACGTCGTGCGATCGTACCTGCTGACCGCTGCCGACTGGCGGGAGGCGCAGCTCAGGATCGCCGAACGCGAGCCGGGTGCCGAGCTCGTGACGGTGCCGGGCGAGATGCCCGATCCGCTGCTGGTCGAGGTCCGCTCGCTCGGCGTGCGCGAGTGCGACGACCTCCGCGCCGCCTGCGCCTGGAATGAGGGGCGGCTGCGCGAACCGCGGACCTAGGGCGCCGCGCCGCCCCACGGGGGCGCCCGCAGCGACTGCGCGAGCGCCTCGAGGTTCTGCGCGGTGACGCTGATCGTCCCCGAGCGCGGGCTCTCGATGTCCGCGATCAGCAGGAACGCGATCGCGACGACGAGCGGCAGCATCGGCATCATGAACGACTCGATCCGCGCGTCGTGCGTGCCGTAGCCCACGAGCACGCACGCGCAGAACGCGATCGCCGCCATCAGCGTCCACGCCTGCACGGGGATGCGGTTCCACCACGCCGCCTGCGTGTAGCCCTGGGTGTTGAGCACGTCGTTGACGCTGGCGACCGCGAGCGCGGAGGGCGGCGTCGGCTGCGCGCGCGCGGCGGCGCTGACGACGGACCACATCTCGCCCTGCAGCCGCGCGACGCGCTCGTCGCTGGCGCGGACCTGCTCCGCCTCGCGCGCGACGTAGAACGCAATCCGCTGGTCGAGATAGTCGCGGAGGAGCGTGCGCAGCTTCGCGGCGTCGGCGTCCGGCAGGAGCGAGGCGCGGGCGTAGGCAGTGCCGATGGCGTTCGCCTCCTCCTCCTCGTACACCTTGCGCTGGTCGAAGCGGGTCGACGCCATCGAGAAGGTGAACCCGATGATGAGCCCGAGCAGCGTGAGCGTCGCCGCCTGGATGACGCCGAAGTCGGCGCGGCCGGATTCGTCGAGCGGCCGTCGACGACGGAG
>DASQBO010000092.1:0-2344 GCA_035635175.1 Casimicrobiaceae bacterium
GCCTGCCACGGCAGCAGCGGACGCCACGGCAGCGCGCTCGCACCCGCGTCGTCGTCCGCGCGCTCCGCGGTCATTGGATAACCTCCCGCGGGCCCGCCCACTGCGCGGGCAGCGCCTCCCCCCTTCGCCGTAGAGGGCGAGCGCGGCCTCCGCACCGATAGGGGGGCGGCGTCTGCGCTCGAGGTCGGCCGCCGCCCGTGCCCGCAGACGCGCCCTTCGGGCCTGGACTTCGCCCTCCTCGCGCGGACGTTCCGGGCGCCCAGGCGGCGCTCATGCCCGTGCGGTGAGCTCGGCCAGGTGCGCGTCGAGGAGCGCGCGCACCTCGGCGACCGGCCGCGTGCTGTCGACCACGCGAAAGCGCTGCGGATCCGCCTTCGCGCGCTCGAGATACGCGCCGCGCACGCGGTCGAAGAAGGCACCCGCCTCGCGCTCGAACTTGTCGAGCGTGCGACCTTCCGCCGCGGAGCGGTCGAGCCGCGCGCGCGAGACGGGCGATGGCACGTCGAAGAGCAGCGTGAGATCGGGCTGGCAGTCGCCGTGGATCCATTCCTCGAGCTGCCGGATCCGCGCGCGATCGACACCGTGACCGCCGCCCTGATAGGCATAGGTCGCGTCGGTGAAGCGGTCGCAGAGCACCCACTCGCCGCGCGCGAGCGCCGGCCGGATCACGCGGTCCAGATGCTCGCGCCGCGCTGCGAACATGAGGAGCGCTTCGCTGTCGTGCGTCATCGGCTCGCGCAGGATGAGCGAGCGCAGCGCTTCGCCGATCGGCGTCCCGCCGGGCTCGCGCGTCGCGACGATCGCATGCCCCGCTGCTTCGATGCGGCCGGCGAGCCACGGCAGGTGCGTGCTCTTGCCGGCACCGTCGATGCCCTCGAACGTGATGAAGCGGCCGGCGCGTGCGGTCATGGGATCGGCGGACACGCCACGCGCCGATGAGCCGTCAGCGGGCGCCCTTCTGGAATTTTGCCACGGCCCGGTTGTGATCGGCGAGGTTCGCCGAGAATTCGCTCGTCCCGTCGCCGCGCGCTACGAAGTAGAAATAGGGCGTCGCGGGCGGATTCGTCGCCGCGTCGAGCGACGCCTGGCCCGGCAGCGAGATGGGCGTCGGCGGGAGACCGTCCCGCGTGTAGGTGTTGTACGGCGTGTCGGTCTCGAGGTCGCGCTTGCGCAGGTTGCCGTCGAAGCGCGCGCCCATGCCGTAGATGACCGTGGGATCCGCCTGCAGCCGCATCCCGGCCCGGAGGCGATTCACGAGCACCGAGGCGATCAGCGGGCGGTCCGCAAGACGCCCGCTCTCCTTCTCGACGATCGACGCCAGGATCAGCGCTTCGTACGGGGTCTTGAGCGGGAGGTCGGGCGCCCGCGCCGACCAGGCGGCGTCGAGCCGCGCGCGCATGAGCCGGTGCGCGCGCGCGAGCAGCGCGACCTCGCTCGACCCCGCCGCGAAATGGTAGGTGTCGGGGAAGAACCAGCCCTCCGGCGCGACGCTGGCGGCACCGAGCTTCGCCATGAGCTCGGCGTCGCCGAGACGCGGTACGCTCTTCGCGACCTCGTCGTCCGCCGCGAGCTGGTCTCTGAGCTCGCCGAACGTCGACCCCTCGACGATCGTCAGCGACGTCTGCGTGACCTCGCCCTGCGTAAGGCGATCGAGGAGTTCCGGCAGCGTGACGCCCTGCTCGATCTCGTAGTTGCCCGCCTTGATCGTCCGGTCGACGCCGCGCCAGCGTGCGAGCGCCACGAGCGGCCACGCGGCCGGCAGGACGTTCGCGGCCGCGAGGTCGCGTGCGACGGACTTGAGCGTCTGCCCCGGCCGCACGTCGAAGGCCAGCGGTGACGTGGGCAGCGCGAGCGGCTGCGCGAGCCGCCACCGCGCGAACGCGGCCGCGCCGGCCGCGACGACGAGGAACGCGACGACGGTGTACAGCGCGAGGCGAGATGGACGGGACAACGAAGGGCTGCGGACGATGGCGGCGGCCGCGGCGGCTGCGCGGAAGCGGCGGATTATAATCGGCCGATGCAGCCCTCGCGATCCGCGCCGGCGCCGGGCTTCACGCTGATCGAGATCCTCGTCGTCATCGTGATCCTCGGCATCCTTGCCGCACTCGTGGTGCCGCGCGTGCTCGAACGTCCCGACGAGGCGCGCGTGGTCGCCGCGAAGAGCGACATCGCCGCGATCATGCAGGGGCTCAAGCTCTACCGCCTCGACAACCAGCGCTATCCGACGACCGAGCAGGGGCTCGCGGCGCTCGTCGCGCTCCCGACGCAGGCGCCCGTCCCGCCCAACTGGAAACCCGGCGGCTACCTCACACGGCTGCCGAAGGACCCGTGGGGACAGCCGTAT
>DASQBO010000093.1:0-4902 GCA_035635175.1 Casimicrobiaceae bacterium
CCCGAGAAAGCGCGCGAGGTTCTTGGTCGACACTTCGCGATCGCCGTGCATGAGGACGATGAAGGGGCGCTTCGCGTCGTCCTCCATCACCAGCGTCTTGATCACCGCGTGCTCGGGGACGCCGAGCTCGCGCGCCGACACCTCGGTGCCGCCGCGCTCCTCGTAAGCGTACGGGTGATGCGTGAACGCGACCCCGTGCTCGCGCAGCACGCGGACTGCCGCGGTCACCGGATGCCGATCCTTCATCGTCTGTCCGTCAGCCGCGCGGATGGTGGCGCGCGTGCAGCTCCTTCAGGCGCTCGCGCGCGACGTGCGTGTAGATCGTCGTCGTCGTGATGTCCGCGTGCCCCAGGAGCAGCTGCACGACGCGAAGGTCCGCGCCGTGGTTGAGCAGGTGCGTCGCGAACGCGTGGCGGAGCACGTGCGGCGAGAGGCTCGCCGCCGGGATCCCGGCCCTCGCCGCGTAGCGCTTGACGAGCGCCCAGAACGCCTGCCGAGTGAGCGGGCCGCCGCGGGCGGTCACGAACATCGCGTCGCCGCGGGCCTTGCCCGCGAGCGCGGCGCGCCCCGTCGCGAGGTAGAGGCGGATCCAGGCGATCGCCTCCTCTCCGAGCGGCACGAGCCGCTCCTTGCTGCCCTTGCCCATCACGCGCACGACTCCCATGTCGAGCGACACCTGCGCGAGCTTGAGGCCGGTCAGCTCGGAGACCCGGAGCCCCGTGGCGTAGAGCGTCTCGAGCATCGCGCGGTCGCGCAAGCCCAGCGTCGTCTCCGGATCCGGCGCCGCGAGGAGCGCCTCGACCTGCGACTCGGCGAGGTTCTTGGGCAGCCGGCGCGGCAGCTTCGGCGCGCGCACGCGCGCGGTCGGGTCGGCGCGCAGCGTCCCCTGCTGCAGCTGCAGCGCGTAGTAGCGCCGCAGCGACGAGAGTCGGCGCGCGATCGACGTCGCCTTCGCCTTCGCGCGGAACTGCGCCGCGAGCCAGGCGTCGACGTCGAGCCGCTGCGCGCAGTTGAGCGCGCGGCCGCGCTCTCCGAGCCACGCGGCCCACTGCGTGAGGTCGCGGCGGTAGCTCGCGAGCGACGTCGCCGCGAGCCCGTCCTGCAGCCACACCTGGTCGCAGAACGCGTCGATCAGCTCGGCGCTCGTGCCCGTCACGCTACGCTCCGAAGCGATAGCCCTCGTGCTCGAGCAGCCAGCGCTTGATCGCGAGCGGATCGCCCTCTGCCGCGTTCATGAAGCCGCCGAGCGCGCCCAGGCTGCCGACGACGCGATGGCACGGCACGAGGATCGCGATCGGGTTCGCGCCGCAGGCCTGCCCGACCGCGCGCGGGGCCGAGCGAAGCTTGCGCGCGATCTCGCCGTAGGTCCGCGACTCGCCGACCGGAATCGCCGAGATTGCGTCCCACACGCGGTGCTGGAACTCGGTCCCGCGCGGCGCGAGCGGCAGCGTGAAGCGGTGCCGCGGGTCGGCCAGGTACCGCTCGAGCTCGCGCGCGGCACGCGCCGCGACCGGATCGGCCGGCGCGTACGCGCGCTCGGAGCGCGGCAGGAACTCGACGCCGGTGATCCGGCCGCCTTCGGTGCGGATGCCGAGCACGGCGAAGGGCGTCCTGAGTTTCGCGGCGTAGGCTCCGGCCATCGCGTTACCCCATTCTCATCTGGCGCGGCAGGTAGGTGACCAGCGCCGGGAAGAACCAGATCGCGAGGACCGCGGCGATCATGAGAAGGAACATCGGCAGCGCGCAGCGCGCGATCCACGTGATCTGCCGTCCGGTCATCCCCTGCAGCACGAACAGGTTGAAGCCCACGGGCGGCGTGATCTGCGCCATCTCGACGACCAGCACGATGAAGATGCCGAACCAGAGGAGGTCGATGCCCACCGCCTCGACCGACGGCAGGATCACCCCCATCGTCAGCACGACCATCGAGATGCCGTCGAGGAAGCAGCCCAGCACGATGTAGAACGCCATCAGCGCGACGACGAGCGCGAGCGGCGAGAGGCCGAGGCCGCCGATCCACTCCGCCAGGTGCCGCGGCAGCCCGATGTAGCCCATCGCGAGCGTCAGGAACGACGCGCCGGCGAGGATCAGCGCGATCATGCAGTAGAGGCGAGTCCCGCCCATCAGGCTCGCGGCGAACGTGCGCCGGTCGAGCGATCCCTGCAGCGCGGAGATCGCGAGCGAGCCGACGACGCCGAACGCGGCGGCCTCCGTCGCGGTCGCGACGCCGGCGTAGATCGAGCCCAGCACGGCGCCGATCAGGAGCACGACCGGGATCAGGTGGCGGGACGCTTGCAGCCGTTGCGCGAGCGTCGAGCGTGACGCCGCGGCGGGCACGGCGTCGGGATGGAGAAGCGCCCAGACGACGATGTAGCCCGAGAACAGCGACGCGAGCAGCGCGCCGGGGATCACGCCGGCGATGAAGAGCTGCGCGATGGAGACGTTGGCCGTGACGCCGTAGACGATCATGATGATCGAGGGCGGGATCAGGAGGCCGAGCGTGCCGGCGCCGGCGAGCGTGCCGACGGTGAGGTCCTCGGGGTAGCCCCGCGCCTTGAGCTCGGGCAGCGTCATCTTGCCGATCGTCGCGCAGGTCGCAGCCGAACTGCCGGAGACCGCGGCGAAGATCGTGCAGCCGATGATGTTGGTGTGCAGGAGCCGCCCCGGCACGCGCTCGAGCCACGGGGCCAAGCCGCGGAACATGTCCTCGGAAAGGCGCGTGCGGAAGAGGATCTCGCCCATCCACACGAAGAGCGGCAGCGCGGTCAGCGTCCACGACGACGCGGAGCCCCAGATCGTCACCGCCATCGCGTCGCCCGCGGGGCGCGACGAGAAGAGCTCCATGCCGATCCACGCGACGCCGGACAGCGCGAGCCCGATCCACACCCCGCTGCCGAGGAGCAGGAAGAGCGCGACGACGAGGAGCGTCGTGATCAGCGCGTCCATCGTCCGCCGGGACTACTCGTTGTGCAACGGAGCCGCGGGCGCCGTCCGCACGCGCTGTCCTCGCCACTCGGCGACCAACGCGTCGACGAAGGCGATGGCGAGGACGAGGGTGCCGCCGGCCATCGCGAGCTGCGGAATCCACAGCGGCGTCGCGTCGTTGCCGGTCGAGATGTCTTTGAAGTCCCACGACTGGTACGCGAGCTTCGCGCTGTAGAAGGCGAACGCGCCGGCCAGGAGCGTGCCGGCCGCGAGCGACCAGAGCTCGAGCGCGCGGTGCACGCGCACGCCGGCGCGCTCGAGCAGGAGCGTGACGCGGATGTGCTCGCCGCGTCGGAACGTGTGCGCGAGCGCGAGGAATCCGGCGGCCGCCGTGCAGTATCCGGCATAGGCGTCGGTGCCGGGAACGAACCAGCCGGTGAGACGGCTGCCGATGCCGAGGAGGACCATCGCCAGCGTCCCGGCCATGCACGCCGCCGCGAGGACCCCGGCGGCGTCGTAGAGCGCATCGAGCGTCCGGCGGATCGACATCGCGGCGCCGCGGGATTCCGCTATTGCTGCGCGCGATACGCCTCGATCACCTTGCGCCCTTCGTCGCCCGCCTTGCGCTGCCATTCGGCGAGCATGTAGTTGCCCACCTTGCGCAGATCCGCCGTCAACTGCTCGGACGGCACGACGATCGCCATTCCCTTGCCCTTGAGCTGCGCGAGGTACCAGCTGTTCTTCTCGGCGGAGACCTTCCAGCCGCGTGCTTCCGCGTCGGCGGCCGCCTTGAGCACCGCGGTCTGCGTCGGCTTGTCGAGCGCGTCGAACGCCCTCTGGTTGACGATCACGGCGTTCTTGGGGATCCACGCCTGTGTGTCGTAGTAGTTCTTGATGTGCTCGTAGGTCTTCGAATCGAAGCCGGTCGCGCCGGAGGTCATCATCGAATCGATGACGCCGGTCGCCAGCGCCTGCGACACCTCGGCCGCCTGCACGGTGACCGGCTGCGCGCCCACCAGCTCGGCGATCTTCGAGGTCGCCGGGCTGTAGGCGCGCCACTTGAGGCCCTTCATGTCGGCGCCCGAAGCGAGCGTGCGATTGGTGAAGATCCCCTGCGGCGGCCACGGCACCGTGTACAGGAGCTTGATTCCCTGCTTCGCGAGCCGATCTTCGAGCGCCTTCCGCGACGCCTTGTAGAGCTTGAACGACGCGTCGTACGACGTCGCGAGGAACGGGATGCCGTCGATGCCGTAGATCGGATCCTCGTTCTCGAAGTTGACGAGCAGGATCTCGCCCGCCTGCGCCTGCCCGCCCTGCACCGCGCGCTTGATCTCCGGCGCCTTGAACAGCGATGCGTTCGGATGGACGGTGATCTTGAGCTTGCCGCCGGTCGCGCGGTCGACGTCCGCGGCGAACTGCTGGACGTTCTCGGTGTGGAAGTTCGACGTCGGATAGGCCGTGGGCAGGTCCCACTTGACCTGCGCGGCGACGGACGAGGCGAGCAGCGCCGGGACGAGGGTCCCCAGCGCGGCGAGAAGGCGGATCATGGGGAATCTCCGGACGGGCGGAAGACGCGGGCTGCGAGCGAGCGATCTCGCGCTTTTTACCACACTTTGCCGCTCGCGTGGAGCGAGGGCGGCACTGCCGCGCGGAGTACCATACGACGCGTTTCGCAAGAGCGCGGGAACTCACCCGCGCCCGATCGACGGGGGCGAAGCAACGCGGTGACGAGCGAGCGGACGATGACCGACGGCGATGCGTTGACGCAGGCGCGGCGCGCGCTCCAATCCGGCAACGCGCGCGAGGCCGAGGACCTCGCGCGACGCGTGCTCGCGGAGGACGGCGGCAATGTCGACGCCGCGCAGGTCGTCGCCGTGTGCCTCCTGCGGCGCGCCGCGTTTGCCGAGGCGCTGCCGCTGCTCGAGGCGCTGGTCCAGGCGCAGCCCGCGAGCGCCGGCGCGCGCAGCAACCTCGCGA
>DASQBO010000094.1:0-3606 GCA_035635175.1 Casimicrobiaceae bacterium
CCCGGACCGGTGCTCTATCGGCAGGAACGCGTGACGTGGAACGGGCAACGGTTTTCGATGTTCAAGTTCCGCTCGATGCCGCACGGGGCCGAGGGAGCGTCGGGGCCGGTGTGGTCGAGGCGAGGCGAAGCGCGGGCAACCCGCTTCGGCGCGTTCCTGCGCCGCTACAGCCTCGACGAGCTGCCGCAGCTCGTCAACGTGCTGAAGGGCGACATGTCGCTCGTCGGGCCGCGTCCCGAGCGACCGGAATTCGTGCGCGAGTTCCGGCAGCGCATTCCGGGCTACATGCAGAAGCACCTCGTGAAGGCGGGCATCACCGGCTGGGCGCAGGTGAACGATCTCCGCGGCGACACCGATCTCGAGCAACGGATACAATACGACCTCTATTACATCGACAACTGGTCGCTCTGGTTCGACCTGCGGATCCTCGCGCTGACGCTGTGGCACATCCTGACGAGCCGCCACGCGCACTAGCGCCCGCGCCCGAGGCGCCCGCGGCCGCCGCCGCAGCGCCCGGCGCACCGCCCCCGCCCGACCGACGCGCGGTCTACGTCGTCGCCGCGCTGCTCGTGCTGGCGCTCGTCGCGCTCCTCGCGGCGTACCTCGCGATCACAATCCCGGATCGCTGGTTCTCCGCCGCACGCGCGAAGACCATCGACGCGCACACGCTCGCCGTCGCCGTAGGCACGGGCGCGATCGACGAGGACGCGCTCGTGGTGACGCCGGACCCGTCGGGAACGATCATCATCACGGTCACCGTCGCCTTCATCGCGGGCGACTACCCCGGCATCGCATGGCACGTCACGGGGCTGCCGCCCGGCACGGAGGCGCGGCTCCTGTGGCGCAGCGAGGCGCGGCCGGGCCGCACGTTCACCTTCGCGATCCCGCAGGAAGCCGATCGCCTCGCGCCGGTCGTCGTCGCGCGCGACCAGAACTGGATCGGACCGCTCAACGGACTCGCGCTCGCGCTCCGGCTCCCGACCCCCGAGGAGGTCCGGATCTCGGGCGTCACCGTCGATCCGATGACGCTCTCCTCGCAGCTCGCGGGACGCTTGCGCGACTGGACGACTTTCGAGGCGTGGAGCGGTGCTTCGATCAACACCGTCGTCGGCGGCGCCGATCTGCAAGAGCTGCCGTTGCCGGTGCTGCTCGGGCTCGCGGTGCTGATCGCCGCCGGGGCCGCCGTCGCGCTCGCGCGCTGGCGCCCCGAGTGGCTCGGCGCGGGACTCCCCCTCGCGCTCGTTCTCGCGCTCATGGCGGCGTGGCTCGTGCTCGACGCGCGCTGGCAATGGAACCTCGCGCGGCAGGTCGTCGTGACCGGAAAGACCTACGCCGGCAAGGACTGGCGCGAGAAGCACCTCGCCGCGGAAGACGGTCCGCTGTTCGGATTCATCGAGAAGGTCCGCGCGAAGCTTCCTGCGGCGCCGACCCGCGTTTTCATGGCGGCGGACGCGCACTACTTCCGCGGCCGCGGCGCGTACCACCTCTACCCGCACAACGTGTACTTCGACCCGTACGCCAACACGCTGCCCCCGGCGTCGGCGCTACATTCGGGCGACTACGTCGTCGTCTATCAGCGCCGCGGCGTCCAGTACGACGCGGCGCAGGGTCTCCTGCGATGGGACGGCGGCCCTCCGATCGCCGCCGAGGCCCTCGTCGTCGAGCCCGGCGCGGCCCTCTTTCGGATACGCTGACGTGAGCATCGTCGCGCTCATCGCCGGTTTGCTCCTGCCGTGTGTGCTCGGCATCGCGGTGCTCGCGGCGCTCCGCGACGACGCGCGCGCGCCGGCCGCGCCCGGCGAGATCGCGTGGATTGTCGGCGCGGGCTACCTCGTCGGCGCGTTCCTGCTGACGCTGTGGATGCGCCTGCTCTCAGTCGCGGGCGTCCCCTTCGGCGCGATCGCGATCGGCGGACCGCTCGTGCTCGTCACCGTCGCGCTGGCGTTCGTCGCGCGCCGCCGCGCCGGCGGCGCGTTCGGGCGCGCGTTCCGCGACGCGCTGCGCGCGCTCGTTGGCGGGCCGCCGGAGCTCGGGCGCACGGCGCGGATCGCGTGGCGGCTCATCGTCGCCTGGATCGCACTCCGCTACCTGTTGCTCGGCCTCGAGGTCGCGTGGCAGCCGCTCTACCCGTGGGACGCGTGGATCCAGTGGGCGACGAAGGCGCGCGTCTGGTACGAGGAGGGCGCGATCGTGCCGTTCGCGCGCCAGGCGGCCTGGTTCGCGGCCGACGGCGGCGTCTGGTTCGACGCGTCGCCGGAATATCCGCCCACGGTTCCGCTCCTCCAGGTGTGGGCGTGCACCGCGCTCGGCCGCTGGGACGATGCGCTCATGAACTGGCCGTGGTGGCAGTTCTCGCTCGCGCTCACGCTGGCCGTCTACGGTGCCTTGCGGGCGGAGGCGATCGCCGCGCTGCCGGCGCAGGTCGGCGCTTTCCTCGTCGCGTCGCTGCCGCTCGCGAACGTGCACGTGGCGCTCGCAGGCTACGCCGACCTGCCGATGGCTGCCTACTACACCGGCGCCACGCTCGCGTTCCTGCGCTGGACCCGTTCGCGCTCGATCTTCGATGCGGCGGTGGCGATCTTCCTCGCGATCGCGTGCACGCAGATCAAGATCCCCGGTCTCCTCTGGGCGCTGACGCTCGCGCCGGGCGTCGTCGTCGCGCTGCTGCCGCGCAAGGGGCCGCGCTACGTGCTGATCGGATTTGCCGTCGCGCTGTTCGCGCTCGCCGTGCTCGCGCAGACGAGCCCGGTCGTCTTCAACTACCGGCTCCATCTCGACTTCGATCCCGCGTGGCGGGCGCTCGCCGAGACGCACTTCCTGCT
The DNA here is from genome assembly GCA_035635175.1 of Casimicrobiaceae bacterium. GTDB lineage: Bacteria > Pseudomonadota > Gammaproteobacteria > Burkholderiales > Casimicrobiaceae > CAIWHR01. The sequence continues at coordinate 2,823 of DASQBO010000094.1, forward strand.
CGCCAACTGGCACCTGCTCTGGTACGCGGCGATCGCGGCGGTGCTCCTCGCGTGGCGCGACCTCGCGTCGCCGTCGCTCGCGCCGTTGAGCGCCGTGGCGGCGGCGGGCACGCTCTTCCTCGTCGTCGTCTTCAGCTTCACGAACGCCCGCCTGTGGGTGACCGAGCAGACCACGATCAACCGCGCGACGCTGCACGTCGCCCCGGCCGCCGCGGTCTTCACGGTGCTCGCGTTCCGGGCGTTCGCCGCGCGTTTCGCCGCGCGCTTCGCCGCGCGCGCCGGGGCTCCCGCTGCCTGACGCGACGCCGATCGAGCGCCGCCGCATGCTCGACCTGCCGGGCGTCACGCTGCTCTGCGCCGACACCGCGAACCACGCGCTCGCGCTCCGCGCGCTCGCGAAGTCGCAGGAGGGCGTGCGCTTCGCACGCGTGCTGTTCCTGACCGACGAGCTGCCGCACGGGGTCGCCGCGCCCGCGACCGTGGAGATCGTGCGCATCCCGCCGCTTGCGTCGCGCGACGACTACTCGACGCTGATGCTGAAGGGCCTGCGCCCGCACGTCGCGACCCCGCACGCGCTCGTGATCCAGTGGGACGGCTACGTCGTGAATCCCGAAGCGTGGGATCCCGCGTTCCTCGATTGCGACTACATCGGCGCCAAGTGGTACTGGCACGGCGAAGGCATGCGCGTCGGCAACGGCGGATTCTCGCTGCGCTCCCGGCGGCTCGTCGCCGCGCTCGAGGATCCGCGCGTCGTGCTCGTCGAGGCCGAGGACACGACGATCGG